>JAZNZM010000200.1:0-6555 GCA_045594965.1 Oscillospiraceae bacterium
GTGATCGCCTTTATTATGTGTCTGAGAAACCGCTCGGGAATACGCTTCCGCTTTCGCGAGATGCTGCCCAGATGGAGCATAGTCCGCAGCATCTATTCTGTAGGCGTACCAAGCATGATAATAATCAGCCTCAACTCTGTCATGACCTTCTGCATGAACCAGATCCTTCTGGGCTTTTCCACCACCGCCACCGCTGTACTGGGAGTATGGATGAAGCTTCATTCCTTCGGCTTTATGCCCGTCTTCGGTATGAACAACGGTACTGTAGCCATTTTCTCCTATAACTACGGCGCGGGACGGATAGACAGAGTACGCAAAACTCTGAAGCTGGCTTTGATCGCCGGCTTTGCGGTTTCTCTGGCAGTGATGATACTCTATGAACTTATTCCCGTAAGTCTCCTTCGCCTTTTCGATGCCAGCCCCACGATGATAGATATCGGTCTGCCCGCTGTAAGAATTTGCTGCTTTACCCTGCCCCTTGGTGCTCTGGCGGTTATTTACAGCTCCTGCTTCCAGTCTCTTGGCAGGCCCCACTACTCTCTTTTTATCAATCTTTTCCGTCAGGTCATCTTTATGCTGCCCTTCGCCTGGCTCCTTTCTCTCACGGGAAATCTCACCAATGTCTGGATAGCCCTCCCCATTGGCGAGGCCATAGCGCTTGTTTTCGCCTTGGCTATGAACAGAAAAGTGTCCGCAATAATGGATGAAAAGGAAAAACAGCTGAATACATAAAACATTACAGTCGGTGCAGGTTTTTGCACCGGCTGTAATCTTTTACAGTCAGGGAATTCAGCATGCAGGAACTGTATTTTTCCTTGTGGGAAAAGGAATTTATATCTTGACATTCCACCTTGTGGAAGCTGTAAAATCAGATTGAAAAACAGGGCAAGGCATAGTAGAATAAATCTAAGCACAAATAAAGCTGAAACGTCTCATGAACGAAGAAAGGAGAATCAGCAAAAATATGAGTTTATTCAAAAAGAAAGCCAAGGTTACCGGTCCCGACGGAAAGCCCGTCAGAGTTTCTCCGGCCAAGGCAGGCAGGATCGTGCTTGCAGTATGTATCATTCTGGTGCTTTTCATTGGTGTCTCCACCTGCTTCTACACCGTGGATGACAAGTCCCAGGCCGTTGTAACCACCTTCGGCAAGGTTACGGATGTGAACGATGCAGGCGTACACTTCAAGATTCCCTTCGGCATCCAGCAGGTGCGCAAGGTCAATGTAAATGTATACCAGAAGATAGAGCTTGGCTACCGCACCGATGCCACCGGCTATGACTACAGCGTGGTGGAAGAAGAGAGCACCATGATCACCGGCGACTACAACATTGTCAATGTTGACTTTTTCGTGGAGTACAAAATCTCCGACCCCGTCAAGTATCTCTATGCCTCCAACCAGCCCCAGCTCATACTCCGTAATCTGATCCAGAGTCAGGTCCGCAACGTTGTCGGCTCCAGCACCGTTGACAGCGTCCTCACCGACGGCAAGGAGAACATCCAGCGTCAGGTGAAGGAGCTTGTCACCGAGATCCTCGCTGAATACGACATCGGGCTCAGCCTTGTGGACGTTAAGATTCAGGATTCCGAGCCTCCCACTCAGGATGTTATCGAAGCCTTCAAGGCAGTTGAGACCGCAAAGCAGAAGGCAGAGACCGTTGTTAACGACGCCAAGGCCTACCAAAACGCTCAGCTCCCCTCCGCTCAGGCCGAGGCCGACAAGCTCATTCAGAACGCCGAGTATCTGAAGCAGCGCCGTATCAACGAGGCCACCGAACAGGTTGCCATGTTCAACGCCATGTATGCCGAATACGCTCTCAACCCCGGCATCACCAAATCCAGAATGTATTACGAAGCCATCAGGGAGATCCTGCCCGGTGTGAAGGTGTACATAGACACCGGCAGCGGTCAGGGCGGTGTGGATAAGATCCTGCCCCTTGAGAGCTTCACCGACTAAGGAGGTGCTCACATGAAAAAAGTAAAAGGCCTGATCATTGCCGCCATAGTAATTCTTCTCGCCGTCATCATTGCGGGCGGCTCCATGTACTCCGTTCAGGAAAATGAGTATGCCTGCGTTGTGCGTTTCTCCAAGATAATCAAAACCACCGACACTGCCGGTCTTCACTTCAAGGTGCCCTTCCTCGACAGCGTGAAGAGCTTCACCAAGGCAGCCATGCTCTACGATATTCCTCCCTCCGAGGTTCTCACCAGCGACAAGCAGAACATGACAGTGGACTGTTACATCGTATGGCGCAGCGAGGACCCCAAGAAGTTCTACCAGACCCTTGGCTCCACCGTCGCTGCCGAGCAGCGTTTGGACGCCATCACCTATAACGAGCTGAAGAAGATAATGGGCACTCTTGCTCAGGCAGATATCATCAACATGGACGACGGAGCCGAGCGCAATGTTATCTATAACGGCATAGCCTCCAAAGTTGACGAGCTGGCCCTCACCTACGGTATTGGTATCGAAGATGTGAAAATCAAGCGTTTTGATCTTCCCGAGAGCAACCTGAACGCCGTATATACCCGTATGATATCCGAGCGCAACCAGATGGCCGAGAAGTACACCGCAGACGGCAACTATGACGCTTCCATCATCCGCAACAACGTGGACAAGCAGGTTAACATAATAGTTTCCAATGCCAAGGCCGAAGCAGCCAAGCTGGAGGCAGAGGGCGAGGCAGAATACATGCGTATGCTTGCCGAAGCCTACAACTCTGAGGATAAACAGGATTTCTATGAGTTCACTCTGGCTTTGGATGCCCTGAAGGAAAGCCTCAGCGGTGGCGAAAAGACCATTATTCTCTCCGCCGAGTCCGCCCTTGCCCAGCTGCTTATGGGCAACGAGTGATTATGTAAGTAAATATTAAGTTCAAAAGAGGATGCGCAGGAGACGCATCCTCTTTTTTCAGCTTTACTTTTTTGCTTTACTGGCCGCTCTGTACATGATATAATTTTGTCAAATTGATTTAAGGGGCGTTCGGCATGAAGAAATATGACAAGCAGTTTATCGCGGGCCGGTGGCGCGAAGGCCGCGGTGAGGGTTTCCTTGACAATATAAACCCCTACACCGGCGAAGCTCTCTATTCCTACCGTCCTGCCTCAAGGGAAGATGTGGACGATGCCTATGCAGCCGCAAAGGCAGCGCAGAAGCTATGGGCTGACTACTCTCCCTCCGCAAAGGTTGCGGTGCTGGAAAAACTTCTTGCTGTCATGCGGGAATATCGCCCTGTTATGGACGAATGTCTCATGCTTGAGGCAGGCTGCGCCAAGCCCAAAAGGGACTATGAGGCGGGCACTTCCCCTGACTTTGTCAGCTACTGCATGGCCTTTCCCAAGATGATGCAGGGCTGCATCCAGACATCGGATATGCCCGGTCAGACCAACTTTGTTTTCCGCAAGCCCAAGGGCGTTGTAACCGTTATTGCTCCATGGAATGTGCCCTTTATTCTGGCACTGCGCAGCGTGATTCCTGCGGTTGCCGCAGGCAACGCCGTGGTTCTGAAGCCCTCCACCGAGACCCCGGCCTCTGCCTTTATCATAGGCGAGATGTTTGAAAAGGCCGGCTTCCCAAAAGGTCTTCTCAATGTTGTGGCAGGCCGAGGCGGAGTTATTGGCGATTACATAGTTGCCCATCCCGACTCCGACATCGTGTCCTTCACAGGCTCCACCGAGGTGGGAAGACGCATAGGCCGCATTGCCGGAGAAAATATCCGCGATATGTCTCTGGAGCTTGGCGGCAATAACTCCATGCTTGTGCTGCCCGATGCGGATATTGACGCCGCAGTGGAGGCCGCCATCTTCGGTGCTTACTTCCATCAGGGGCAGATCTGTATGTCCCTGAACAGGATCTTTGTGGTTGGCGATGATAATCATGGGCTCTTCTGTGAGAAAATGGCCGCAGCCGTCCGCAATCTCAGGGTTGGCGACCCTGCCGACCCCGAGGTATTCATAGGCCCTATCATCAACACTCAGCAGGTTGAGCACATCTCCTCCCTTGTGTCCGCCACACTTGAAGCCGGAGCCACCGCTCTTGTTGAGGGACGGGTGGAGGGCAACCTTGTATACCCATGGCTGCTTGGAAATGTAGAAAACTCCATGCCTGCCGCCAGAGAAGAGGTTTTCGGCCCCGTCTGCTCAATAATAAAAGCCGCAGACGAGGACGAGGCCATCGCCATGGCAAACGACACGGTTTACGGCCTGTCCAACAGCATCTTCACTCGGGACAGGTACCGCGGCATGCTGCTGGCTCAAAGGCTTGAAAGCGGCATGGTGCATATAAACGACCAGTCTATAGGCGATGAGCCCCACGTTATGTTCGGCGCCGAAAAGCAAAGCGGTGTAGGCCGCTTCAACGGCACATGGGTGCTGAATAAATTCACCACCGAACAGTGGATACCCGTAAGATAAACAGGAGGAATGCAGCATGGCAAAAAAGATACTTGTTATTTACGGAAGTCACCGTCCCGGGAGCAACTCCGCAGCACTGGCCGAGGCTCTTATCGCAGCCCTGCCCGGAGAGGATATTGAGGTCTGCCGCCGCAGGCTGGCCGATATGGACATACGAAACTGCACAGGCTGCTTTGCCTGCCGAAAAAACGGAAACATATGTATGCACAAAGATGATATGGTTTCTCTCCTCGAGGATATTGCGGAGGCAGATAAGGTGGTTCTCACCGTGCCTGTATTTTTCTCTCAGGCCGCAAGCACAGTCACCCAGTTCATACACCGGGGCTATAATCTCCTGAGCGGTGAAAACGGCCGCTACAGCCTGCGCATCCCTTCCAAAGACACTGTTGTGATCTATTCTCAGGGTTCCCCCTTCCCCGAGGAATTCAGCACCGGCATCGAGCTTACAAACCGCGCCCTCCGCGCGATGGGTCTCAATGTTCGCGGACACATGGTATGCACTCTCGCCAACGAGCCGGGATGTGCCGAAAAAAGGCCCGAGCTTTTGGACGCAGCCGAAAAACTGGCCCGTGAGCTTTTGTAAACAGACTTAATAATACATCAGTTGAAAAGACAAAGTGCTTCACCGCACCTTGTCTTTTCTGCTCAAATGCCCTTTGGACATATTATCCTGCCCAAATTTCTGTCGAATTTCAGAAAAACTCCGTTGCTCTCCGCGACATTCGTGTATTATAATTCTATAAGAGGAAAGCATATAATAGCCTTTAGTCTGAGCAGAATAATTCGGAGGTCTCCCATGAATAAAAGCATAATAGCCGCAATGGAAGCCAGTCCTTCAGCCATGCTGGTGGTAAAAGACGGAAGGATAAGCCATGCCAACAGTCTGGCTGCGGCTCTTCTCGGCTGCCGCGAGGGTGCAAGCCCTGTAGGACTTATCCCCAACCACATACTCTCCGAAAGCTCAAATCGCTTCGTATCCTCAGCGATCATCAATGACAGAGCATGGACAGTCCGTGTGGAAAACTCCGAGGGCAGCCGCTATATTTCTCTGGAGCCTCAGCGCGATGGGTCTGCCGCCTCCGGCATTCTCAGCGACGGTCTCATCAGCAGCATGCTCTCCACAATCTTCAATATCGGTCTTGTAACCGACCGCCTCAGTTCCACCCTCACCGAAACCGACAGCAAAACAGAAAGCTATCTCAGCCTTCTCAGCCACAATTATTTCATCATGCGCCATTCCCTTTCGAATATCAGCACGGCAAACGCCCTGAGAAAAGGAAGCCTGCCCTTTTCCTTTCAGGCCACAGATCTCTGCGCCCTTTGCTCGGAGCTTTGCTCCACAGTTGCCCTCATGTGCAGAAGCAGAAAGCTGAATATCCGCTTTTCCACCCGTCTCGGAGAGCTCTATGCATGGGTGGACAGCGAGAAGGTTGAGCGCATCATTCTGAATCTGCTGTCCAATGCCATTGCTCATACGCCTCAGGGCGGCAGCATAAGCCTTGGCCTTGAAAAAAGCGGATCCAACGCATATATCTCCGTTGACGACACAGGCCGCGGCATTTCTCCTGCCGTTATGGCAGAGCTTTTCACCGCCTATGAGCGCGAGCCGGAGCTCAGCGAAATGGCCGACTTCGGCGGCGGTCTGGGTCTTGGCATCGCCAGAGGGCTGGCCGAAGCCCACGACGGTGCCCTTATCATAGAAAGCCGTCAGGGAAAGGGCACCTCCGTGCGTGTGATGCTTCCCCTTAAGACCGAGCGGCTGAGTGTTCTTGAGTCTCCCCGTCCCAACTATCTGAACTCCGGCATGACCATGATGCTCACAGAGCTGGCCTCGGTTCTGGATAAGGAGAGCTACGATAAGAAATACCGGGATTGATACCCATCCATAAAACCACCCCCACAGTCCTGCCGGACCGTGGGGGTGGTGGTTTTTATTCAATCCCAAAGAATCTCTTGCCATTTTCCATGGTGATTCTCGTCACTTCCTCGGGGCTTATGCCCTTCACCTCTGCAATTTTCTCCACAACATACTTAAGCCCCCGGCTGTCGTTGCGCTTACCGCGGTGAGGGACAGGGGCAAGGTATGGGCTGTCCGTTTCAATCATTAGCCTGTCCATAGGGCATATCTCAATGGTCTCAAGAGCC
>JAZNZM010000201.1:0-4796 GCA_045594965.1 Oscillospiraceae bacterium
CTCATTGTCGGTGTCCGCATAGCCGGTGGCCTCGATAATTATCTCCTCGCTGTAGCCTGCCTTCTTAAGGTCGTTCTTTGAAAGGAATTCCGCATTGCCGCCCAGCATGATGTCGGTTCCGCGTCCGGCCATGTTGGTGGCTATGGTGACGGCGCCCAGCTTGCCCGCCTGGGCAACTATCTCCGCTTCCTTCTCATGGTTCTTGGCGTTGAGCACATTGTGCTTCACCCCGGTGCGCTGGAGAAGCCTGGAGATATATTCGCTCTTTTCGATGGAGACAGTGCCCACCAGCACGGGCTGTCCCTTTTCGTGGCAGGCGAGGATCTGCCTGATGATGGCGCGGTTTTTGCCGTTTTCGTTTTTGTAGACCACATCGGGGTTATCTATGCGGGCAACGGGCTTATTGGTGGGAACCTCGATAATATCAAGGCCGTATATGGATACGAACTCCTCCTGCTCGGTTACGGCGGTACCCGTCATGCCGGAGAGCTTGTCGTACATACGGAAGTAGTTCTGGAAGGTGATGGTGGCGAGGGTCTTGTTCTCCCTCTCAACGGTGACTCTCTCCTTGGCCTCTATAGCCTGATGGAGACCCTCGCTGTAGCGGCGGCCCAGCATCAGTCGTCCGGTGAATTCATCGACGATGATTACCTCGCCCTCTTTCACCACATAGTCAATATCACGCTTCATGACGCCGTGAGCCTTCAGAGCCTGATTGATATGGTGGGAGAGGGTGGAGTTTTCAAGGTCTGCCAGATTTTCAAGACCGAAATGCTGTTCGGCCTTGGCAACGCCTCTGGCGGTGAGGGTGGCACTCTTGGCCTTTTCATCCACGATGAAGTCGGCATCCACGCTATCATCCTCCTCGGCCTTCTCGTCCACGGAGGCCACCACCAGCTTCTTCAGACGGCAGACAAAGTCGTTTACCTGCTTGTATAAGTCGGTGCTCTCGTCTCCCTGGCCGGAGATGATAAGGGGAGTTCTGGCCTCGTCTATGAGTATGGAGTCCACCTCGTCCACCACAGCAAAGCGGTGGCCCCGCTGAACCATGTTCTGCTTATAGATGGCCATATTGTCGCGGAGATAGTCAAAGCCCATCTCGTTATTGGTGCCGTAGGTGATGTCGGCATTATATGCCTCGCGGCGCTCCGCGGAGGAGAGGCCGTGGACAATAAGGCCCACCTTCAGACCCAGGAAGCGGTGGACCTTGCCCATCCACTCGCTGTCGCGTCGGGCCAGATAGTCGTTGACGGTGACGATGTGAACGCCCCTGCCCTCAAGGGCGTTGAGGTATGCGGGGAGCACTGCCACGAGGGTCTTGCCTTCGCCGGTCTTCATTTCCGCAATGCGGCCCTGATGGAGAACAATGCCGCCTATGAGCTGAACGCGGAAGGGCTTCATGCCCAATACGCGCCATGCTGCCTCCCTTGCAACGGCAAAGGCCTCGGGGAGAATATCGTCCAGAGTTTCGCCCTTTGCAAGGCGCTCTTTGAACTCCGCTGTCTTGTTTTTCAGCTCCTCGTCGCTCATGGCGGAGCAAACGGAGTCCAGCGCCTCTATCTTATCCACAATGGGGTATATCTTTTTCAGCTCTCTGTCGGAGTAGCTGCCGAAAAGTTTATTGAGAAGTCCCATGTTATTTTCCTTTCCCTGCGTATCCGAGCTGTTTCACCCACGGCAACGCATAGTTATAACATTTTATCAGGGTATTATACCACAGATATATGAATAAATAAAGTATAAGACTGTCAAAAAGCGGCGGCATAAAGTTAATTTTACAATTGAATCCATGAATAAAATGATGTATTATAAAGAGGTTAATTGTATGCGGCAAAGGAGAGATAAGATGAAGTATCATGGTTTTCACAAGGCCGTATGGAGTTTTCTTCGATTTGTTCTCGGCCCCTACATCAGGTGGCGTTTCGGCTATACATACGAAAAATGCGAGCTTGAAGGCCCTGTACTGGTCATGGGCAACCACGACAGCAACTGGGATCCCCTTTTCCTTGGCTGTGCCTTCCCCAATCAGATGTACTTTGTTGCCAGCGAGCATATTTTCCGCTGGGGCATAGTCTCATGGATACTGAAGGTGCTGCTTGCACCCATCTCCCGTCTTAAGGGCACCACCGCCGGCGACACTGCCATGACCATAATCCGCCGTCTCAAGAAGGGATACAATGTGGCCATGTTCGCAAACGGCAGCCGCTCCTTCAGCGGCATAAGCGAGGACATCCTGCCCTCTACCGGCAAGCTGGCCCGCGTCAGCGGCGCCACTCTTGTAACCTACCGTCTGGACGGAGGCTATTTTACCGAGCCGCGCTGGAATTTCTCCGGAATAAGACGGGGTAAGATAAGAGGGCGCGTTATGAACATCTACACTCCCCAGCAGCTCAAAAAAATGAGCGTTGACGAGATAAACGCCGCCATCAACCGGGATCTCTATGTGGACGCCTATGCAGTTCAGCGGGAGGCCATGATTCCCTTCCGGGGCAAGCGTCCTGCGGAAAGCCTTGAAAGCGTTCTCTGTATCTGCCCCAAGTGCGGCAAACTGGGGCACATGCACTCCGAAAAGGATATATTCCGCTGCCTGGACTGCGGCTATGAGCTGCGCTACGACGAATACGGCTTCTTCCGCGGTGATGAAGTGATATATGACAGCGTAACCGATTGGGATAAGTTCCAGTCCGCCCGTCTTCGTGAGATGGCCGACAAGGCCGAAGAAAACGAGCTTATTTTCTCCGACGGGAATATGTCTCTCAGCTCCGTCAATTCCGACCACAAGTCCGAAAAGCTGGGCGAGGGCGGTATAGCTCTTTACAAAGACCGTTTTGAGTGCTGCGGAAGGATTTTCCCCGTGGCCGAGATCACCGGCTTTGCCCTCCACGGACCCGTGGCCGTAAACTTCTCCCACGGTGGCTGCACCTACGAGCTCAAGCCCCGGGGCATCACATGCACCAGAAAATATCAGACCGTCATCCACCATCTGCTGGCTGAGAAGCCTGCAATGCAGTCTTGAAAGAGAAAAGGATAAGAAGATGAACAGAATCGGTTTTGACAATGACAAATATCTGAAGACCCAAACGGAAAATATCCGCTCCCGCATCCAGCAGTTCGGCGGCAAGCTTTATCTGGAGTTCGGCGGCAAGCTCTTTGATGACTACCACGCCTCCCGTGTTCTCCCCGGCTTCAAGCCCGACAGCAAGGTGCGCATGCTCATGAACATGCGGGACGACGCCGAGGTGCTCATAGTTATCTCCGCCAATGATATTGAGCGCAACAAGCGTCGCGGTGACCTTGGCATCACTTATGACGAGGACACCCTCCGCCTTATTGACGCCTTCCGTGACATAGGCCTCTATGTGGGCAGCGTGGTCATCACCCAGTACCAGAACCAGCCTGCCGCCGATCAGTTCCAGAAGCGCATGGAGATGCTGGGCCTGAAGGTCTACCGCCACTATATCATCCCCGATTATCCCGCGAATCTCCCTCTCATCGTCTCCGACGAGGGCTACGGCAGAAACGACTATATAGAAACAAGCCGCTCCCTTGTGGTGGTCACCGCCCCCGGCCCCGGCAGCGGCAAGATGGCCACCTGCCTCAGCCAGCTCTACCACGAGCACAAGCGGGGCATCTCCTCCGGCTACGCCAAGTTCGAGACCTTCCCCATCTGGAATCTCCCCCTCACCCATCCCGTTAATCTGGCCTATGAGGCCGCCACCGCCGACCTGGACGATGTGAACATGATAGACCCCTATCATCTTGAGGCTTACGGCGAAATGACCGTCAATTACAACCGTGACGTGGAGGTTTTCCCCGTCCTCAACGCCATTCTGGAGCGCATCTGGGGCAAGAGCCCCTACAAGAGCCCCACGGACATGGGTGTCAACATGGTTGGCAACTGCATAGTGGACGATGAGGCCTGCCGCCACGCCAGCAAGCTGGAAATAATCCGCCGCTACTATTCCGCCGCCGTAAGCGTCCGTCAGGGTCTCAGCGACCCCAACGAGCAGAGAAAAATTGAGCTTATCATGAATAAGTGCGGCATCACTTCCGACTACCGTCCTGTCATTGCCGCTGCCACCGCCCGTGCCGAAGAAACTCAGGCTCCCGCCATGGCCCTTGAGCTGCCCGACGGCAAAATTGTCACAGGCAAGACCTCTCCCCTGCTTGGCGCCGCTTCCGCCTGCCTTCTCAACGCTCTCAAGGAGCTTGGCGGCATGAACAAGGAGCTGCTGCTCATCTCCCCCGGCATCATAGAACCCATTCAGCATCTGAAAACCGAGCATATGGGCAACCGCAATCCCCGTCTCCACACTGATGAGATCCTCGTTGCTCTGAGCATCTGCGCCGTTACCAATCCCATGGCAGAGCATGCCATGGAGCAGCTGGCCAAGCACCGTGGCGGCGAAGCTCACTCCAGCGTCATTCTCTCCAGAGTGGATGAAAACCTCTTCCAGAAACTTGGCGTCAATGTGACCTTCGAGCCAAGGTATCAGGTAAAAAAGCTCGTCCACGGTTAAAACGTCAGAACCCCGTGCACGAAATTCAGTAAACTTCGTGGACGGGGTTTTTATTTTCCCGGAAGAAGGAATTATACCGTAGGGGCCGGCGTCCCCGACGGCCCATCGGATTTCGGACTGTCACGACCGTTCCCTGCAGAAAAAATCCGCAGCTCTATCACAGCGCGGTATGCATTTCGCACAAAAACCTCCGACAGCATCTTGCCGTCGGAGGTTTTTCGTATAATTTACAGGTAAAAATACATGGTGCTGGCGCCGCAGCAGCCTATGTTTTCA
>JAZNZM010000202.1:0-4026 GCA_045594965.1 Oscillospiraceae bacterium
TTCTTGTTGCTGACGCCGTAGCTCTCAGCCATCTCCTTGGCTATGGGGTTGGCCATAACGATAGCAACGGTATTGTTGGCTGTGGCAATATCCATGGCGCCAACAAGCAGACCCATACCAAGCTGGCCGTTCTTCTTACCCTTGAAAAGGCGCTGGATGCCGTAAAGAAGGGCATCAAAGCCGCCGTGCTCACGGATAAGAGCGCACATGGCTGCAACCAGAACAGCTACCATGCTGGTCTCAAACATACCTGCCACGCCGCTGCCCATATTGCCGAGCAGAGTGAAGAAATCGGGAACACCGCCGGTGGCAAGCATGATTATGGAGCCGGATACAATGCCGATAATAAGAACGACAAATACATTTATGCCGATAATGCCGCCCACCAGAACCAGAACATAGGGTATGATCTGAATAAGATTATACTCCTTCAGGACCAGTTCTCCACCGCCATTGAAGGTGATGACGATAATGAGCACCAGAGTGACCAGTGCGGCAGGAAGAGCTATCCAGAAGTTCTCCTTGAATTTATCCTTCATTTCGCAGCCCTGACCGTTGCAGGCAGCAATGGTGGTATCAGAAATGAAGCTCAGGTTATCGCCGAACATAGCGCCGCCAACCACTGCGCCAAGGCAGAGAGGAGCGCTGAAGCCGGTGGCTCCGCCCACAGCAAGAGCAATGGGTGCAATAAGGGTGATGGTGCCAACGCTGGTACCCATTGCAGTGGACACAAAGCAGCTGACCACAAAGATAACCGCAACAGCAAAGCGGGCGGGAATAATGCTCAGCATGAAGTAGGCCACGCTCTCTGCGCTGGAACGGCCGACAACACCCACAAAAATACCTGCGGTCATGAAGATAAGCAGCATGGTGACAATATTCTTATCTCCAACGCCCTGCCCCATAAGAACCAGCTTATCATCAAACTTAAGGCTCTTGTTCTGGATGCAGGCAACGAGAATGCCAACAAGGAAGGCTACCACAATGGGGATGTTATAGAAGCCCATGGAGATGCCCATTATGTATTCGAATGTAATTCCCAGGCCAAGATAGATAACCAGGAACACACCTATGGGAAGCAGAGCCCATGCATTTCCTTTTTTCATTTTGTTTCCTCCTGTCTCTTTCCATCCCATGGAATTACCATAGGAATTAACGGATTATTAACATATTATAAATCCTTCATGCCCTTTAGTCAATTAAATTAACGAAATAACAACAAAAAATCCGACAGCGAACAAGACCCGCTGTCGGATTTATCATTTTATTGGCACACCACTATATGCGCTCAAACATAGAGCTCCTGCAACATGTCATCGTATTTTCGGCGAATGATCCGCAGCTGTTCCTCAATAACCGCTCTTTCCTCAGGACTCAGATTCTTGTCATCCAAGGCTTCCTCAAGCTCTAATTCTGCCTTGCGTTCCATTTCCTTTGCGTGAGTGCTTCCCATATTGAAAACTCCTTTCATGCAATCATAGAGCCAAATGCTTTTTTACTTTACAGTATTATAATACCCCTCTGCCGCCGCACATGTCAATATTGCACAATAAATTGGCTATTATTTTTTATTATCCTGTCATAAATAACAATTCTTTATCGCTTTATTAGTGCTTTTTATCCAAGGCCAAAAATTAACGGGATACACATAAATCTTTGTGTATCCCGTACAAAGGATCAATAGTATTTTTTGTAAATATAGCCGGGTATAGATTTAGCTCAGCCGTTTTTTTCCTGCGGTGCGGCCGATGAGCGTGGACCCACCTTTTTCTCAATGCGCTCATTGGCATACTCCTTGAGCAGAGTCATAAGCACAGCCACAAGGGGGATGAAAAATATCATGCCAAGCAGACCCATGAGCTTGCCTCCGAGAATAACAGCAATAAGGGTCCACATCGCTCCCAGTCCAACACTGGTTCCCACAACATGGGGATAAATGAACTGGTTTTCAACGAACTGCACAGCGAGATAAAGAATTATGCACAGCAGCACCTTGCCGGGAGCCACCAGAAGCACAAGAAAAGCTCCCACAAAGCAAGCCAGAAAAGCTCCCACATAGGGAATGAAAGCGCAGACAGCGGTAAGGACGGCGGTAATGCTGGCATAAGGCACTCCACCTATACTGAAGGCAATGAAAATGAGACTTCCCAATATGCAGGCTTCGAGACATTGACCGGAAAGAAATCGGGAATAGGTCTTGTTGATAAGATCAAGAACATGGAGTATGTTCCGCTCAAGGCGGTCTCCTGCAAAGGCATGGAGCAGTTTCTTGCCCTGTCTTGCCAGCTCATCCTTGCTGATAAGGGCGTAAATCATTATAACAAAGCCTATGCCAACTGTTACAACTCCGCTTACAGTGGAGCTGACAATATCCACAGCAGAGGAAATAATGTTTCCTGCCCCATCGCCCAGTCCGGACAGCATGGAGCTGATATCCACATTTTCAAGCCACTGGTTGACCCATACAAAGTCATAGCTGCGCAGCATCTCCATCCACTCAGGCCACTTCTCAAGCACCAGATTGTACAGGCTTATGGCGCTGTCCACCAGTTCGGGGATAATGAGAGTGCACAGCAGCACCACCACGAGGGCAAGAGCTATAAGAGTAAGAAAAAGGCTCACAAGACGGAGCAGTTTTTTACCCGGGGCTTTTTTCCAGCCCTTGCAAAGCCTTTTAAGGAGATTTTCTATCCCACGCATGGGAACATTCAGCACAAAAGCAAGGATAAAACCTATAAAAAGGGGCAGAGCCAGATTTCCAAGCTTTTTCAGAAATGCCAGCACAGGTCCAAGATTCATAAGCATTGTAAAAAGAACAATGCCGAAGGCCACTATTATCAGAGAATTTTTAAGCTTTTTATCCATTTCTTCCCCTTTCATTATCGGCGTTTCCGGCACATATGCGGTTATAAGCCAAAAGGCCGATTCCGCTCACCGCAAGAGTAAGCGCAAAAACAATTACAGCAAAAATGTATTTCTCCGTTCCAAGAGCATCTCCTCCTATAGTGGAGCTTACTATGCTGGGCAGCCTTCCAAGGGAACATATAAGAAGCCATACCGGAAACTTCATATCAGTAAGCCCGGCAAAGTAGCACAGGAGATCCTTTGGTGTTCCGGGTATCATGAATATGATAAGAAACAGTATTTCACGCTTCCTGTTTGAGCGAAGAAAGCTGAGAGAGCGCAGCTTTTCGGCAGTGAAAAAGACCTCCACAAGCCTCATGCCAAAACGGCGTACCAAAGCAAAAACCAAAATGCTGCCTATAGAAGCCGCAGCAAGACAGAGAACAGTGCCCTCGAAAGCGCCAAAAGCATAGCCTCCCGCAATCTCAAGTGCTTCACCCGGAATCAGGGCAACGATTATCTGGACTATCACCAATCCCACATAGGCAAGCCTGCCTCCTATGCCCGACTTTTCCACCCATGAGCGAATAAGCTCAGGATCTCCGGCGAAGCGTAAAAGCGGCACTCCTATCAGCCATGTCATAAGCAGCATCACGAGGATAAATACAGCAATGGCTGCCCACCCTATTAACTTTTGCTGCTTTTTACTCAGCTGTTCAGGTTTTTTCATATTCCCTCGAAATATTCATCTTTCTTTCTATTTTGCCCTAAAACATAGCTTTGTCAAGGGACTTGAGGAAAAATTAAGAGATTCTTTACAATCGGCATAGCATGAAAATCGGCCTGTCAGACAGCCGGACTTAGACTCACGGAACGGAGCAGCGGCGGCTTCTGAGGAGTGTCCTGCCAAGGGACATACTAACCGGTTTCTCCCTGTAGGGAACGGTCTTGACCGTTCCGTTTTCGGGCGGATATCATCCGCCCAAAAAGCTGCAGCAAGGCAGCAACAACGGAAATAAAGGGCAAATTGTGTTGATTCAGGATTGTGATTATGTGGAGCTGATGAAAAAGTGGGCTGTGCATTGCTGCACAGCCCACTTGGAGACTGTCGAAAAACCTATGCTGCGCAGAAAAGAAATAGAGCAGCGGGGGATTATTAAGGGGGCAAAGGCCCCTCTTAAT
>JAZNZM010000203.1:0-3204 GCA_045594965.1 Oscillospiraceae bacterium
CTGCCTGTCGCGCAGCGGCACAGACAATCCCCCAGTCAGCCTACGGCTGACAGCCTTCGGCCCTGGTCGCAATCACAGATTGCTTCCCGCTTTGGCTACAAACAGCCCACAGGGCTGTTTGCTTAACGCGTCGCGCCCTCCTCAGAGGGGGCTTTGAATGGGTTAGCAAACTGCATCTGCGGTGGTGGGGCAGCGTGTGCCAGCGAAAGCCCATAGGCTCTGCTGGCAACATGCCCTTAGGGGGCTGTGCAAACCACCGGTACGATGCCTGTAATTACCCTTATCTTCTTCCCCGTCTGTCGAACTCCGGGTTATAGGCGTAGAAATTCTTTTTGTTCAGCGTGTCTTTAACATTCTCAAGGGCTTCGCCGAAGCGCTGGAAGTGGACAATCTCCCTCTGGCGCAGGAAGCGGATGGGATCCAGCACATCGGGGTCATCCACAAGGCGGATGATATTGTCGTAGGTGGTGCGGGCCTTCTGCTCGGCTGCCATGTCCTCGTGGAGGTCGGTGATGGCGTCTCCCTTGCTCTGGAACACGGTGGCGGAGAAGGGCGTGCCGCTTGCCGCCTGGGGCCAGAGACCGAGGGTATGGTCCACAAAATAAGGCTCAAAGCCCTGTGCCTTTATCTGGTCTATAGTCAGGTCCTTGGTGAGCTGATGAATAATGGCGCATACGATCTCCATGTGGCTGAGCTCCTCGGTACCCACGTCCGTAAGAAGGCCTGCCACGTCGCGCCAGGGGGTGGAATAGCGTTGGCTCAGGTATCTCTGGCTGGCGGCCAACTCCCCGTCAGGGCCGCCAAACTGGCTGATAATTATCTTCGCGGCACGGGCGTCGGGGCGTTTTATCTTTACGGGGTACTGCAGACGCTTTTCATAGCTCCACATTTCTTATGCCTCCTTTTCCCATGGCCATGGCTGGGTCACCCAGTTCCACTTTTCGCTGCCTCCGGCTCTGTAGGCCTCCATGGGGCCGTAGAGGCTTACGTATTTCTCAAGAAGCATTTCTCTCTTTTTCCTCAGCTCGCAAAAGGCGCTGAGGGCTTCCTTCTCGCAGGGGTGGGTGTCCAGAAAGAGCCGAAGCTCATCCATGGTGAAGCTTACCCGGGCTATCTCCTTTTCAAGGGCGCGCTTGCTCAGCATCTCAGCAGTCCCCCTTTCCCTCGAAGGGCAGGTAGAGAGCGTCGAACATGGTGCCCCGCTCAAGGGCTGTCTCAGGTGGATATAGCTTTTCAAAGCTCTGCATGGGCACAGTGGCAATGGCCAGCGGCAGAGCCTCGCAATAGGTCTTCTCCATAATTTCTCTCCCTTTCAGGAAAATATGGGCCTCACCCCATGGCGGGCCCGAAACATACTATGACAGCCCCGTGGGAAAGTTGATTTCTCTTGTATGCCGTACGGCTATGTGGTAAACTGCATTCGTGGAAAATTTCCTCAAAGGAGGATAAATAAATGAGCAAAAAAATAATTTCGGCCCTTTTGTGTCTTGTGCTTTTGCTGAGCGCGGTTCCTGCCGTCATGGCAGCGGACGGACAGGCTGCACAGACCTATAACTACTTTGTCACTCCCGCCACATCCGCCGTGGAGGGACTCACTCCCAGCGGCGGCAGCGTGGCCAACAGCCATAACTACAGCACATGGGCATCCCCCGTTGAAAGCAGCCTGACCAAAGAGGGGGATGGCTATATGCTTGTAAGCGCCTCCGGCAGCAAGCTCAACATAGAATACTACGACAGCTCTTTCTGCCTTTATTCCCGGAAGAGCGTGGAACTGCCCATGCCAATTTTCGGCGGCGTATACATCTGCAGCGACTATAACTTCGTGGTCTGCGCCCAGAACAATCCGGAGGAGGATAACACCAAAGAGGTTTACCGGGTGATCCGCTACTCAAAGAACTGGGAGAATCCCGTGGGCTGCGGCCTGCATGGGGCCAATACCACCGCTGCCATCGATGCCGGAAGCCTCCGCTTCGCCCGTTGGG
The DNA here is from genome assembly GCA_045594965.1 of Oscillospiraceae bacterium. Taxonomy (GTDB): domain Bacteria; phylum Bacillota; class Clostridia; order Oscillospirales; family Oscillospiraceae; genus SIG459. The sequence continues at coordinate 1,983 of JAZNZM010000203.1, forward strand.
GAGACAGCCTTTATATCCGCACCTGCCACGAGATGTACCGCAACCCCAATGACGGTCTCTGCCATCAGGCAAACCTGACCATGCTGGTGAGTGTCAGCAGCATGACCGTTACGGATTCTCTTTATGCTGTTTCCAATATAGGTCGGGGCTATGTGAGCCATTCCTTCAATCAGTTCATTCAGGTGGACGGCGGCACTGTTATAGCCGCTGACCACGGCGATGCCATTCCCCGCGCTCTGGTCGTCAGCAGGTATAATACCTCATCCGTCTCCGGCAGGTCTACCGGTCTGCAGGTTTTCCCCATTGCGGACAATATCGGCCATTACAACACCACCGGCGTATCTCTGGGCGGCTTTGAATACTCCGACAGCCACTATATCCTTGCAGGAAACAGCTGTCCCCAGACCGGCGGCATAGACCAGGGCAGTGCCTACCGCAATATCTTTGTTACCGCCACCTCAAAAAGCAACTTCAGCACCGGCGGCACAAGCACTGCTTTTATCACAAACTACAGCAGCAGCGACAATATCAATGTCACCACACCCCATCTTGTGAAAACAGGAAATAACAGCTTTGCCCTTATGTGGGGTGAGAGCGGCGGCAGAGGGATTCGCTTCTGTTTCCTGGACGGCACGGGCAGCAAAATTTCCGACATATACTCTGTAGAGGGATATCTCTCGGACTGTCCCCCCATTTACAGCGATGGCGAGATATTCTGGGTCACAAAGGTAGATGGTATCCCTCAGCTCCACCGATTGAGTGTGGAACATAAGTACACCCTCAGCCGCACCGAGCCGGACTGCGAAAATCCCGGCAGCAATCTGTATACCTGCACACACTGCGTCAAAAGCTTCGCAGTGTCCATCCCTGCCACCGGCCATGACTACGATGTGAGCAAGAGCCAGCCGATCTGCAGCGAGGCCGGCACCGCCACTTATACCTGCAAGAACTGCTCCCACAGCTACACAGAGACCATTGATCCCAAGGAACACAGCTACGGCAGTCCCCAGTATGTGCTCAGAACCTGCACTCAGGAGGGCTACAGCATATATACCTGCCTCAACTGCGGCTATGAAAACAAGACCGATTACTCCGAACCTCTGGGCCATTCCTATGTGAGACACTTAGAGAGGGCCGGCTGCGAGACGGAGGGCAGGAAAAGCCAGCGCTGCGTCAACTGCGATGACGAGATCGATGTGGAGATACTCCCCGCCACCGGCCA
>JAZNZM010000204.1:0-9543 GCA_045594965.1 Oscillospiraceae bacterium
CTTCCAGAGTCCCTTCAAGGACGCCCACCCCATCTCCGTCTCCAACTTTGATCCTTCCCGGCTGCCCGAGCCTGAACCCGAGCCTGAACCCGAGCCTGAACCCGAGCCTGAACCTGAACCCGAACCCGAGCCTGAACCTGAACCCGAACCTGAACCCGAACCCGGTCCCGACGGGCACATCCACAGCCCCGTTGCCATTCCCGCCGTGGCAGCCGCCTGTCTGAAGGAAGGCTCCACCGAGGGCAGCAAGTGCTCCGAATGCGGCGAGATCCTGCTTGCTCCTCAGAGCATAAAGCCTCTCAGCCATAATTTCGACGCCTGCACCTGCCTCATATGCGGAATGGGTGAAAACGACTATGTGCCCATGGACGAGGGCGTAAGCTGGGACTATGACAGCCGGACGGGCACCCTCACCGTTAAGGGCAGCGGCTCCATGGGCAACTTCGGTCAGGGAGATGCCCCATGGGACGACAAGTTCCTCTTCATGGAGAAGATTGTCATTGAAGAGGGCATCACCGCCATCGGTGCCAACGCTTTTCAGGGCGCCAATCGGGTCACGGAGCTTGTGCTTCCCGACTCCGTATACTGGATAGGGGCCAGAGCCTTCCAGGGTCTCTCCAGCATTACCGAGCTTACTATCCCCGAGGCAGTTGAGGTCATAAATCTGGCTGCCTTCGATAACTGCGCCAGCCTCACAAGCGTGAAGCTTCCCGAAAACACCAAGTCCATAAAGCAGATGGCCTTCTGCAACTGCTGGAGGCTGGAGGAAATATATATCCCCGACTCCGTGGAGGAGATCGGAACATGGGCATTCCAGAGCACCAAGCTGAAGGAATTCCGCTTCCCCGCAAGCCTGAAAACTCTGGGCGCGGAGATCCTCTACGATGTAAGAACCCTGAAAGAGGCCAGCTTCCCCGAGGGCTTCAGCAAAATACCCGACGGCACCTTCAAATGGTGCGCCGCACTTGAGAGCATCCATATTCCCGAGGGTGTCACAGAGCTTGGTGAAGGCGCCTTTGCCAACTGCTCTTCCCTGAAAACCGTTGAGCTTCCCAAGAGTCTCAGCCGCATGGGTGCCGGAGTCTTTGACGAATGCACCGGTCTTGAGGAGCTGCGCATCCCCGAGGGCGTGGGCTATATAGATATCTACGGCATGGGCAACTGCAAGAGCCTTAAAAAACTCTGGCTCCCCTCCAGCCTTGTGCGCATAGAAAACTTCGCCTTTGATGTATATAACGGAGTTGGCCTTGAGGTGTTCTATTCCGGCAGCGAGGCACAGTGGAAAAAGATAGAGATCGGAAGCTTCGGCAACGACTATCTCCTTGAATCCACTGTCCACTTTGACCAGAGCGGCGCTCCCGCCAGTCCCTTTGCCGATGTTAAGGAGAGCGACTTCTTCTATCAGGGCGTCATCTGGGCCGTTGAAAACGGTGTCACCACCGGTATGAGCCCCACAAGCTTTGCTCCTTCCTCCGTCTGCACCCGTGCTCAGGTGGTCACCTTCCTCTGGCGGGCCGCAGGCAAGCCCGCTCCCACCGTAAGGGAAAATCCCTTCACCGATGTGAGTGAAAGCGATTATTTCTATGAGGCCGTTCTCTGGGCAGTTGAAAAGGGTATCACCACCGGTACCTCCCCCACCACATTCTCTCCCGCCTCCCCCTGCAACCGCGCTCAGGTGGTCACCTTCCTCTGGCGCGCTGCGGATAAGCCTCCCATTCCCGACGGCTACTATGAATTCTACGATCTGGACATCAACGCCTATTATATGGACGCAGTCCTCTGGGCTGTTGGAACAGGCATAACCCAGGGCACCGCTCCCGGCTTCTTCTCACCCAACAGTCCCTGCAACCGCGGCCAAATAGTAACCTTCCTTTACAGAGATTTTATCTACAGATAAAATCCGCCCCGGGGCCTGCCGCTGCAGTAAAAATCCCCTTTGCACAGTGCAATGCCCTGTCCCACCTCAAACAAAGGAGGCGAAAATATGGACGAGCTTTTCGGCAATATCTTTGACTTCAACGGGGACGGAAGAACCGATGCAATCGAGATGGCCATCGGCTTTCAGATAATGGAAGAGGCCTCGGAAAACGATGATGAGGAATGATGTGCCGGCCTTGATTTTTATCCCGGTCAAATGTATACCGGTTTTCAGCTGTTTTTAAGAAAGCAGTCTTGAAGTAAATGTTAGATTTTGATTGAAAGAGGGTATCCAAATGAAAAAGATACTTATTCTCCTGCTGGCACTTGTGATATGCATTTCCCTTTGTGCCTGCGGAAAGAGTGAAGCAGTTAAAAATGTTGAAAGTCTGATACTTGAAATCGGAGAGGTAAGCGCAGAGAGCGAAGCCGCTGTGGTCGCCGCGGAAAATGCCTATTCGGCACTGGACGGAGAAGAAAAAGGCGATGTCGAGAACTACAGCGTGCTGCTTGCAGCAAGGGAAGCCCTCGATGTGGCTTTGTATGAAGCATATGTTGAAGAGCTGTATGCCTCCGTTGCCGGTGAATGGATAAATGTAAACGATATGGACAGCTACGTGCTGGAAGAGGACGGCACCGGAACTCATGGAGAAAAGTCCGTGGAGTTTACTATCGCCCCTGACACTCTGAAAATGTCTGTGACAGAGGGTGTGACCAGTTCCACCGCACGGGAGTTCTCTGTTGATCTTGAAAGCAAAACTCCGAAGCTCACCCCCAATGATGCGGCAACTTATTATGTGCAGGCAGAAAATTATGAGGCCATCGCTCAGGAGATCCGCAAGGAATACACAGACATTCTGACCGGCTATGAATACTGGAGCAACACTCAGGGCCTGAACTACATCATGTTCTCGGAGTCCGGAGGATGGTTCCTCCTGTCCGGAACCACCCTCGGCATGAACTGGGAGTGGGTGGATAACAATACCATCAAGATAAGCTTTGTGTACTCCGGAACCACCTATTCCAACGTTGTTACCATCATCAACACAACAGACGGTCCCCGCCTGATAAATGACGAGAACATAGTCCAGTTCACCCCCAAAAACAAGCTCAACTGATGACGCTGCAATTTTGCGCCGAACATAAAGAGGGAACGTAAAACCTCTTTTTTACTGAGCACGTCAAAGAATCTGTTATAGCGAACCGCTGCGCACAGCGGTTCGGCAATCCGTTTCCCCCTTGCCGGATTCGCGGCGGGCTGTGGGCAGAGCGCCCTACGGGCCAGTGCGGGCATTGCCCCGACAGCGAGAGCCATTTATAGCGAAAAGGGGCTGTAAAAAAACAGCCTTAGAAGAATTAGAGGTCACAAGAAATAGTGACCTCTAATTTTTTGGGCAAAAAGAGGCTGGCCCGATGGAGGAGCCAGCCAAATGGTGGTATAATTTAACTACCATGAAAAAGAATATCACCGAGAAATATATTACACCAATCCAGCTGAAAATGCCAGTGGATATGGAAAGAATTATTGAAATTTCTGATCCGGTATATACATTCAACGAAGTGATGGAGCATATAGACCTGAATAAGTACATTGCAGAAGAGAAAGGCTGCAATGCAGGCCGCCCAAAGTATGATCCGATCAAGTTGCTGAAGGTAATACTGTTTGCGTTTATGGAGTATGGCTATTGCTCCGTACGAGTGATTCAGAAACTGTGTAAGACAGACATCCGCTTTCTGTGGCTGTTGGATGAGGAACCTGCGCCAAGTCACATGACGATCAGCAATTTTATGAACCACTGCCTGAAAACAAAGATCGAAGATATATTTGCGGACATCAATGGGTATATTTTCGCACAGGAAAATGTAGATCTGGAACACGCATATCTGGATGGAACGAAGCTGGAGGCCAATGCCAACAAGTATAGTTGGGTATGGAAGAAAGGCAGTATCCACAGTCGAAACAATGTGTTCAGCAAGCTGAATGGACTGCTGACCGAAATAAACGAAAGCATTTTTGCTTCATACCGGGTAAAGTTTGAACTACGACAGGAGTATGCCATCGAATATGTGGAATACATACTGGAAACATACCTCGAAGTAAGCGGCATAAAGAGAGAAAACTTTGTTCATGGCAAGGGTAAACGAAAAAGTACAGAGCAAAAGCAGTACGAAAGGGTTGAGGAATGCCTGAAGCGGCTGAAGAAATACAGTGAGCACATTCGTATTTGCGGAGAGAAACGGAACAGCTATTCCAAGACCGATCACGACGCAACATTTTTCCGCATGAAGAAGGACTACATGGGGAATGATGCGCTGCTGCCCGGGTATAATATGCAGCTCCTGATCTGTGATGAGTATATAGCGCATTACGGAGTATTTCCCTTTGCTTCAGATATGGATTGCTTCCAGCCGATGATGGAAGGCTTCGCCCGCCGGTACGGGCATTATCCCCGGTATCCATTGGCGGATGCCGGATACGGAAGTTTTAACAACTATCTGTTCTGCCAGGAACACGGAATGGAAAAATACATGAAGTTCACCATGTATGAAAAGGAGAGCAAAGATAAGAAATACAGAAACGATCCTTACAGAGCTGTTAATTTTGAAATAGACCAAGATGGATATATGCTCTGCCCTAACGGTAAACGCTTCAATTATCTGCGTACAGAGCCGGTAAAAGGGAACCAATTCGGAAGGACAGAAGAATACTACCAGTGCGAGGATTGTGATGGCTGTCCGCACAGAGCCAGCTGTCACAAGAGCAGCCAAAACAGGATCATACGGCTCAACGAGGAGCTGACACGGTTCCATGGTGAAGTACTGGAAAACCTAAACAGTGTTCACGGCGCGTTGCTTAGGATGAACAGAAGCATCCAATCCGAGGGCGCTTTTGACGGGATCAAATGGAACCGAGGATACAAACGGTTACGTCGAAGAGGTGTAGAAAGCGCACTTTTGGAGATTGGGCTGATTTCCTGCGGTTTTAATCTACACAAATACCATCTGAAGAAGCAGACCGCACAACTGGCTGCCTAAAACAGGACATACATAAACCTGAAATTTTCACGGAAATCTCCGTGGGTGTGGTTTTTGCGCCCAAAAGTTTTCCACACTCCCACTTTATCCTGTAAATTATTGGAGGGCCTCCTTGCGGAGACCCTCCAATTTGGCTTTGGGGCTTTTTTTACAGCCCCTTTTCATTTTATAAAACTATACAGAACCAGTGCGATTACCGCGCCATAGATATTATTCAACAGGTTCACCATGTCGTTATCTATAAACTTCAGGCCCTTTTCAAGGATGCCCTCCTGTCCGCAGTGGAGCTTTTTCTCCGTCAGCGCGCCGCAGACCGCGCAGCGATACTTGGCCTGAACAGCGGCACCCAGAAGACTGTCGATGTAAGCAGCCATAAAACCGCTCAGAAGAATAACAAAAGCAAAGATAAAGCCCCTTCCCTGTCCAAGGCTTATGGCAGCAATTATCGCCGCACCCACCGCACTCATAGCAAAACCGAACACGCTCACTCCGCCGCTTATGCCCGGCTCAACGCTCTTGCCCGAGAGTACATCAAAGGTCCCTCCCCGGCTGAGTATGCCAAGCTCCGAAGCCATGGAGTCAGCAAGGGATGCGGAAAGAGCCGCTGCCGAAGCACAGAGAAAGGCATCATTATCGGTGAACGCGAACAGGGCCGCCATAAGAGCGGAGGTGGCAACATTGCAGATAATCTGAACGCTGTCACGCCTTCCGTGCTTGGCATGGAGCTTTTTTTCTGCCTTTTCACGGGTCTTGCCGGATATTTTTCCCGCAATCAAGGTAAAAATCAAGGTTGCGGCCAGAGCGCAGAAATTCACCCAGCCTCCGCAGTATGTAATCACAACGGCAAAGCACCACGCAAGAGCTGTAGCAGGATAAGTTAGGGCTTTTCGCCACAGTGCCACCGCAGCAAGGGCTGTGGACAGTATCAGACTAAGCCATAAATCAGCCATTTCACATCCTCACAGTACAAAGAGACAGATAAGCACAAATACGCCCAGAGGCAGGGTGAGGTTATCGGTGCCCTTCACACCAATTATCTCAAAGGCAGTGGCTCCCCAGGCGACAATAAGTATCTGCCACCAGACAAGACCAAGGCCAAAAAAGGCGCTCATAAAACTTACCACAAGGCCGCAGATGAGAAATACGCTCATGCAGCCATATACACTTCTCTTGCCGCCGAAAAAGCTGCGGTTGCCCTTTTTGACGGAACCAAAAATGGGGGCAAAGCCGTCGCCCAAAGCCATGCACAGTGCGGCTATGCCATAGGGCGTCATAAGTCTTGAATCAATGCAGGCGCAGACGGCCATCACTGTCATACTCAATGCATAAAACACCGTGCCGTAGCTCTGCTTTTCGCTCTCGCTTCTCTCCATCATGGAGAAAAGATTTTTGCGGCAGGAGATATAGTTCAGTACTATAAATATAGCCGTAGGAACTGGAAGGTGCCATGAGGTGCCGAAGAAGAAGTACATGGGAAACCATGTGAAGGCCACGGATATATGTACTATCTTTCGGCTGGTCTCCTCACCTGCTCCGAAGCACTTTTTGGCAAGCTGGGCTATGCCGAGAGTGACAAAAACCCAGCCGAAAACTATCAGATATCCAAGAAAAATACTCATTATCAATCTCCCGAATCAGCGGTAAAGTCTGTCCCAAAGGCTCTCTTTTCTGTCCTCCAAAGCCCTCTGAAAATAGCGGCGCAGAGGCTCCATTTTGTCCATAAGAGCGCACACATAGCTCATATAGCTATCAAAGCTGTCCATAACACTTTCCGGAACATTTTCAAGAAGCAGCCAGCTTTTGTGCTTGAGATATTCCCCGGCAGGGTGATCAGTCTCATATTCTCTGGGAACCCGTTTGAGCTTTTCGCCCCTCAGTTCCAGCCCGCTTTCCTCCAGAAGCTCCTCAAGCTCCCCATAGTTTTCCGCCACATAGTCCCGCACGCGGCGGAGATAGTCCCCATCGGGACACCATGCGCCCGTGCCGAAGTGGCTCCGTCCGTCCGGTGCCACCATGAACACATAGCCCAGAGGCAGAAGCTGCTTTTTATCGGGAGAAATATAGGCTCTCCATGTTGGGTTATAGGGTGGCTTATTCTTGTATACGCGGGCATCTCTAGGTATGCGGTACATCATGAGCTTTGGGTCAGCGAACATGATGCGCTCCTGAGTGGCTAAATCCACACGCTCCGCCACAGCGAACTTCACACGCTCAACAAGCTCCGTAAAGTCCTCTTTCGCTGTTTCATACCGCTTATGGTTTTCGTGGAACCATGTGCGGTTATTATTTATTTCAAGATCTCTGCAATAAGAGAGCATATTGTTAAAATCCATAATTACCCCATTCATTCAAGGTTTATCTTAGTATTTTATCATATTTGTATCGGCATGACAAGGTATGTACACTTGTTGAATATTTTCATTCCGTGTGTTAAACTGAAAAAAACTCCAAGGAGGCGAAAGGGCATGAACGTGGAATGCCTTATCTGCAAAGCACCTCTTGAATATTTGCTGCATGAGGAGACAATGGAATGCTCCCTGTGCCACAAAAAGTTCAGCAGCAACACCCGCTGCGTCAAGGGTCACTATGTCTGCGACGAATGCCACAGTCAGGGACTGGACACTGTTTTGGGTTTCTGTCTCGATGAGACTTCAATAAATCCCTTTGAAATACTGGAAAAGCTTATGGCACTGCCCGCCTGCCATATGCACGGCCCGGAGCACCATATTCTCGTTGGTTCCGCCCTCCTTACTGCTTTCAAAAACGCCGGAGGCACTATAGATTTGTCTGCAGCTCTAACAGAGATGCAGAACCGCGGCAGTAAGGTGCCAGGCGGCATCTGCGGAATGTGGGGTTCCTGCGGCGCCGCTGTAAGTTCCGGTATTTTTGTCTCCATTGTCACCGGCTCCACGCCTCTGGCAGATGAGGCCTTTGGACTTGCCAACACCATGACCAGTCGCTCCCTTGCAAAAATAGGTGCGGTCGGCGGTCCCCGTTGCTGCAAGCGCAACTCCTATCTGGCAATAAGTGCTGCTGTAGAGTTTGTTCGTGAAAACCTGGGCATCAGCATGGAAAGCAGCTGTGTCCGCTGCAGTCACATGGGCAAGAACAATCAGTGCATTGGCAAGCGCTGTCCTTTCTTCAACAAACAGGAGTCCTAAGCACTATGAAATCAAGCCGAAACAAAACCATAGATTTCACAGCGGAGCAGGGCGCTTCCTATCTCTCAGGATGCATCAGCCCCTGCACCCCTGCCATTATTTCAGAGATTCGTGACAAGACCGTTCTGGGCGACAGCATGGCGATAATGCCCCTGCTTCCCCGAGCCTTCGCAGATCTTGTCATTGCCGATCCGCCCTATAATATGAATAAGAGCTTCGGGGAAAATGCCTTTCACCGAATGGACGAGAACGAGTATTATAAATACACACTGAACTGGCTTGAAAAACTGCGTCCTCTTATGAAGGGAACAGCAAGCATCTATGTCTGCTGCGACTGGGGCTCCTCCGCCGCTGTGTCCGCCGCGCTCAGCGAGCTGTTTATTGTGAGAAACCGCATAACATGGCAGCGCGAGAAGGGAAGGGGTGCCGCCCGCAACTGGAAAAACTCCATGGAAGACATCTGGTTTGCCACGGTCAGCAACGACTACACATTTAATCTGGACGCGGTTAAAGTGCGGCGCAGGGTAATTGCTCCATACCGGGAAAACGGCAAGCCCAAGGATTGGGAAGAAACCGCCGAGGGCAATTTCCGCTCCACCTGTCCCGGCAATTTCTGGGACGATGTAACCGTGCCCTACTGGTCCATGCCGGAGAACACCGCCCACCCCACCCAGAAGCCTGAAAAGCTGCTGGCAAAGCTGATTCTGGCGTCCTCAAATCCCGGTGACACGGTTTTTGATCCCTTCCTCGGTTCGGGCAGCACATCAGTCACCGCCAAAAAGCTGGACCGCCATTACTGCGGCATCGAGCAGAATCCCCAGTACTGCGCATGGTGCGAAAAGCGCCTTGAGATGGCAGACAGGGATAAGAGCATACAGGGTTTCAAGGACGGTTTGTTTATGGAGCGAAACAGCAGATAAGCATTTGCCGGGCGGCTGAGCCGCCTTTCGAATCCACTTCAAAATAAAAAATACCGGCCACCCTGACGGGTAGTCGGTATTTTTGTCTGTACACTGCAAAAAAGATCGGGTGATTTTTGTGTTGCCTCTTACCGCTTTCGCCCGAATTCATCGAAGTTTTTCTTCAATGCACCTTCCGTGGGTAAGATAGCGGCTGCCATGGGAATCAGCTGAACCATAACAATGATTCCTCCGACCGTTCCGACGGTATCCACATCGGAGCCAAAAACAAAAATCAGATGAAATGCCGGACTTGCAATATACTTATTCACTATTCACTATTACTTATTACTTTCCAAAAATCGCCGGGTGGATTTTAGTGAAGAGTGAATAGGTAATAGTGAAGAAGTAAAAATCGCCAATCTTCTGTCGAAGATCGGCGATTTTTGGTGGGGGAAGGTGGATTCGAACCACCGAAGTCGTCGACAACAGATTTACAGTCTGCCCCCTTTGGCCACTCGGGAATTCCC
>JAZNZM010000205.1:0-2092 GCA_045594965.1 Oscillospiraceae bacterium
TGCCATTTCTGGCAGCGGCCCTCACGCTGTTTCCAATATACCATAATCGGGTGCCAAATGCAATAGGGAGCTTTTTGTGCACTATTTTGCACAATTTTTCTTTTCATTTATACGCTTTTGATATATAATATACACACGGAGGGGTGTCCCCTCTCCGGGAATATCAGCAAAAGGAGTGACTTATATGAAGTATAACTTTATCGAACGCAAGCTGCAGGTCGATGGCGAGGTTATCGCCTACGCCGAAAAGAAGGTTGGCAAGCTGGACAAATTCTTCAAACGTGAAAGCGAAGCCTCCGTCACCTTCTCCACCGAGCGTGGCCGCTGCAGAGTCGAAGTCACGCTGAACAACAACGGTATGTATTTCCGCGCAAGCGAACTGACCCAGGATATGCACGCCTCCATCGATTCCGCAGTGGCTGCCATCGAGCGTCAGATTCGCAAGAACAAAACCCGTCTTGAGAAGAAGCTCCGCGAGGGCGCTCTGGAGAGAGACATCAAGCCCGAGTACATTCCCGAAGAGGAATATGCCGAGGCCGACGATTTCCGCATCGTCCGCACCAAGCGCTTCTCCCTCAAGCCCATGACTCCCGAGGAAGCAATTCTGCAGATGAATCTTCTGGAGCATGAGTTCTTCGCCTTCCTCAATCAGGAGGACGGGGACAGCTTCTCCGTTGTTTATAAGCGTAAGCTGGGCGGCTACGGCCTGATTTCCGCCGCCGATATCGACGACTGATACTTCAATATATATACTAAAGAGTCCGACTCACACAGAGCCGGACTCTTTTTTCATCATTTATTTTGCATAATCCCTAAAGGAAATATTCACATCCACGGGGCCGTCGATACCGTCTATTTCTGCGGTGCCGTACTGCCACATATGGAAGTCGTATATATAATCGGGAGCTTCGGTGGCGTACTGAGCCAGCCAGACATTGCAGCCCTGCAGGCTCTCAAGGTCCAGACGCAGGTAGGCAAGGCTCTTGTTATAGTACATCATGCTGTCATAGCCCGCTTCCTCAATGCGCTCCATGAAGGCTATGGCGCAGTCGCTTACTGTCTTGCCGCTGTACTTTGCCGTGCGTGAGCCGTAGTAATAGAGGGGCTCCCAGTCAAATACCACAGGCCAGCTGACATCATAGCTCTCAATGGCGGAAAGCACATATTCCGCTTCCTCCAGAGCCTCCTGAGTATTCACAGCCTGTGAGAAGAAATATATGCCCACCTTGATTCCCGCATCAAGGGCGCCTTTGATATTGGCCTCGAAATTGGGGTCCGTTTTAAGGGCGCCTGCGGTATAGCCGCGGTAGCCAAGGCGGATAATGGCAAAGTCCACACCGTCGTCGGCGACCTTCTGCCAGTCTATCTCACCCTGATACTCGCTGACATCTATGCCGTAGCGGACATCCATGTCGGGATCGTCGTAGTATATTCTGTCGCCCTCGCTGCGGAATTTATCCCTGTCATAGCTGCTCATGGGCAGGTCGAAGTTGATGGGGGCGCGGTCACCGGCCACAAGGACGAAGTTTTCCGCAACATAGTCCATACTCAGGCACAGCTCCTTGCATATCTCGCTGCGCTTGATATTGTCCCTTCCCTTGAAAAGACGCTGTCCGTTTTCAATGCTGCCCTCTATTATGCCTTTCTCATAAAGCGCCAGCACAATGGGGTCGGAGGTGTCCGCAAAGGGATTTTCCTCCAAAGCAGTGCCCTCTATTTCAAGGTAGGCTGCCAGCAGCTTTGCCATGTCCATGCGGCTTATGTTGGCATTGAGGCTCTTTACATAGCCCTTGCGTACAAAGCCCCGCTTCTCGGCAAATTCCAGATAGTCTGCCGCCCAGTGTTTGCCCTCCTCAGGCTCAATGGCGGGGAAACCGGCGCAGATGGTCATCATCTTAAGAGCCTGTCCCCATGTTACCCATGCGGAGGGACGGAAGGTGCCGTCGGGATAACCGCAGATTGTGCCATAGTCCACAAGGCGAAGGATATGGTCGCTGTACCAGACATTTTCCTTCACATCGGGGAAAGGCATCTCCCTCTCCTCATCAGGCTCCGGAGTGGGTGTAGGTGTAGGAGTCGGAGTTGGGGTCGG
>JAZNZM010000206.1:0-6109 GCA_045594965.1 Oscillospiraceae bacterium
TTCTCCGGCTTCCTGAACGACCCCGTTGACATCTACGGCATTGAGCCTCTGGGCCGTGGTCCCAAGATGGGCGACCATGCCGCCAGCCTGCAGTACGGCACCGAGGGCATCATGCACGGATTCAATTCCATAATGCTCAAGGACGAAAACGGTGAGCCGGCCCCCGTATATTCTGTGGCCAGCGGTCTCGACTATCCCTCATCCGGACCGGAGCACGCCTTCCTCCACGAGCTCGGCAGAGTCAAATACGATGTGGTGGACGATGAGGAGACCATTGATGCTTTCTATAAGCTGGCCCGTCTTGAGGGCATAATCCCTGCCATAGAGAGCGCCCATGCCGTTGCCTATGCCATGAAGCTGGCAAAGAAAATGGACCATGGCTCCATACTCATAAACCTCTCCGGAAGAGGTGACAAGGACATGGACTATGTCATTGAAAATTACGGAATAAGATAATATATCTCAATATATCTCAAAACAGCCATAGGCCTCCACACCGCGGAGGCCTATGGCTGTCTTTTCTGTTATACCCTATCAACTAAATTAACTGAATGCCGGTATTATGCCTTGGGAGGCAGCTCGTCCTCACGCATGCTGCGGAACTGACGGGGAGTTATGCCGTATTCTGTGCGGAAGGCACGGTAGAAGGTGGAATAGTCTCCAAAGCCCACTCTTACGGCAACCTCCTCGAGGCTGATACCGCGTATTATGAGTCCCTTTGCAGCCACAAGGCGGCGCTGGGTGACAAGGCGGTGGAAGCTTGTTCCCATTTTGTTTCGGAAAACATGGCTGACGGTGCTTTCGCTCACATAAAAGCGCTCTGCCATATCGCTGAGGGAAAGCCGCTGGTCCAGATGGCTCTCTATGTAGGCGATAAGGCTGTCCACAAGCTCCGGTTTTTCGGCCTGTATAAAGGGGGACGAGCTGTCGCTCACGGCACGCTCCAGCTGGGAGAGAAGTACCATGGTGTTTCCGGCAACGGCGGCCTCCCAGCCCAAGGCGTGCTGCTCGGCCTCCAGAACTCCCTTCTGGAAAAGCTCTCTCAGCACGGCCCACTTGGTTCCGGCGGTACGGATAATGCCGGTGGAGGACAGCTTTGCGGCTTCGTCGGAGGGGAGGAGCATGAAAAACTGTTCCATAAACTCCTGACTTATCCAAAGCACATAGCGCTTGTAAGGCTCGCTCATGTCCTTCGGAAAAATGGGGCGGTGGCTCACTCCGGGGGGCACCAGCACAACATCGCCCCTGAGAAGGCGGAAACGCTCGGCGCCAAGGAGATATTCAACTCCGCAGCTGCTGCGGCAGTAGATAAGCTCATAAAAGCTGTGGCTGTGGAGCTGCACGGGGGCACAGCTGGGGCTGGCATCGCGGCGGGTGTCCACAAAGCGGGAGTCCATCTCCAGCTCCTGATACATATTATCCGGATCCTTGCCCATTCCGCTGAAAAAGCTTCGTATGGTCTCCTGAACGTCTATGTTGTCGGGATCAATGTTCAGGGAATCGGGGGAGTGTTTCCTTATTTCGGAAAGCTTCATGGAATAATTCTCCTTTGCCCTTGGGGATATGCGTATATATTAGCAAAGCTTTGCGCGATTTGCAAGATTATCTGGAATTTTCGCAATTAAATTTGCAGGGTAAAGGATATATAATGTTGCTTATACCAAATGGTTAAAAATTGTGTCCTTTGAAGTAGGAACTGCCGGGCCGGGATGCGGTGAAGACAGCAGAAGCAGATTTTTTGCGCAGGTGCCGTGCTGCCGGACTGAACGGTCTGAGGTTTTTTGCTCAGGTTTCTGAAAATAATAAAAAGCTGGTGATTATTATGAACGGTTTTGACGCTGTGATCGCAAATGTAAAAGCCACCTTCTTCTGCTACGAAAACCGCGTTCCTCTTAAATTCGGACATGAGGTCTCCACCGGCGGAGAAACCGTGATCGCGGAGATCACCCTCCGCGGAGGGGACGGACGTCTGGCCGTGGGACACGGCGAAACGCCCCTTGCCGCGGCATGGAGCTGGCCCTCCGCTCTGAGCAACAGCGGCCGTGTGGACAGAATGAGAGATTTCTCTCTTCGTCTGGCCAAAGCGTGGAGCGAAGAAAAAACTCAGGGACATCCCATGGAGATAGGTGCCCACTTCCTTGAAAACTGCCTGCATAAGTGCCTCGGTGAGGAAAACGAGGGCAGAGATGAGAATGAGTGTATGCCCTATCTGGCGGCGCTGGTCTGCTGCTCCGCCTTTGACCTTGCGCTCTATGATGCCTACGGCAAGCTTCATGGCATAGCAGCCTTCGACTGCTTCAATGCAAAATACATGAACCGTGATCTTTCCACCTACTACACGGAGAAATACAGGGAGATGTTTGCAGGGAAGTATCCCGAGGAGTTTATGGTTCCGAGAGGCAGTGTTCCCGGGGACATCGCGGCCTGCCATCTGGTGGGAGGCAAGGATCCCCTCTGTGAGGCAGATCTCACGGGCAGCGAGCCTGTGGATGATTATCCCGTTCTGCTCAGGGACTGGATAGTGAGAGACGGACTTTTCAACCTTAAGATCAAACTCACGGGCAACGACTTTGACTGGGACTATAAGCGCATTGTCGGTGTAGGACGCATAGCTCTTGAGATGGGAGTTGAAAATCTCACCACCGACTTCAACTGCACCGTTGAGGAGCCCGGCTATGTATGCGATATGCTGGATAAGCTGAAGGCGGAGGAACCGGAAATATTTGAGCGCATCCTCTATGTAGAGCAGCCCTTCCCCTATGAGTTGGAAAAAGACCGCATAGATGTTCACCCTGTCAGCAGCCGCTGCCTCCTCCTTATGGACGAGAGCGCACATGACTGGCGCTTTGTGGAGCTGGGCTATGAGCTGGGCTGGAACGGTGTGGCTCTTAAAACCTGCAAGACTCTCACCGGCGCAATGCTCTCGCTGTGCTGGGCAAGAGCCCATGATATGGCTATCATGGTGCAGGACCTCACAAATCCCCGCCTTGCCATTATTCCCCATGCTCTTCTGGCTGCCAATGTTGGTACCATCATGGGGGTTGAGGTTAACTCAATGCAGTTCTGCCCGGATGCATCCGGGGATGCCGCAAGGATACATCCCGGCCTCTACCGCCGCAGAAACGGCAAAATCAGCTTTGAAACTCTCGGTAAAACCGGATTTGGTTACCGCTACGACGAGATACTTGACTCTTCGGAAAAGGAGGACAGGGAATGAAGAAAAAACCGATAAAAAGGCGTGTTATCTCATTCATCAAGAAGCTGGTGGGTGTGCTGATCGTTCTGGGTATATGGCAGGCGGCCATAGAGATATTCCATATCAAAAAATATGTTCTGCCCTCTCCCATACTGGTATTCCAGAGCCTCTTCGATCCTGCCAAGGCCGCAAAAAACGATTGGTGGCTGCATATAGGCACCACCTCCGGAGAAATTCTGCTGAGCTTTTTTGTAACGCTTATTGCCGGCGTGCTTCTGGCGCTGCTTATTGCATGGTCCAAGCCTCTGAATAAGTTGATAATGCCGGTTATAGTTCTGCTGAACTCCATCCCGAAGATAGCCCTGGCACCACTGATACTCCTCTGGTTCGGCTACGGCCTTCAGACCAATGTGTTTGTGGCGGTGCTGGTTGCATTCTTCCCCGTGGTTATCAATACGGTGACGGGACTTATAGAAATAGACGACCACTTATTGGACCTTGTTAATTATCTTGGGGCAAGCAAGGCCCAGATATTCCTGAAAATCCGCATTCCAAATGCACTGCCCCATCTTTTCGCCGGCCTTAAGACCAGCGCCACCATGTGCGTAACCGGCTCCATCGTCGGTGAGTTCATAGCTTCCAAGAACGGTCTTGGACGCCTGCTCCGCAGCGCTCAGGCAAATATAGATATGGCTACCATGTTTGCCTGCCTTCTGCTGCTCTCTGTGATCGGACTTGTGTTCTTCAAGCTTATTTCCGTTGCCGAGCACGCCTGTATGCCCTGGGCCAATCAGGGCGGAGAGGAGGAATAAGACATGAAAGCCAAAAACAAACTGGGTTCCAAGGTAAGCAAGATTGCCCAGAATCTGGCATCCATTGTGTTCTTTCTTCTCGTGTGGGAGCTGGTGGTGCATATCTTTGATATCCGTGAGGCCTTCCTCTGCACTCCCTCCAGCGCGGTCTACCATCTGCTGGTGCCCCAGCCTGATGCAAATTACCACTGGACGCTGAACATACTTACTACCCTGAAGGAATATGTCATTTCCTTTGCCTGTGTGGCAGCCGGCGGCATAGCTCTGGCTGTGCTCATTGTCTGGTCCAAGACCATTCAGAGCATACTGATGCCCGCCTTTGTATTTATCTGCTCCCTGCCAATGGTGGCTATTGCTCCCATACTCCTCATCTGGATAGGCTACGGACTGAAGACCAATGTACTCATTGCCTTCCTCGTAAGCTTTTTCCCCATGGTCATCAACACTGTGACCGGCCTTGGGGCACAGGACAGGCAGCTTCTGGATCTTGTGCGTTATCTGGGCGCCAACCGCTGGCAGGTGCTCATGAAGATACAGCTGCCGGGAGCCCTGCCCTATATATTCTCCGGACTTAAAATCAGCGCTTCCCTGTGCATTATGGGCGTTATCGTAGGCGAGCTGATTGCTTCCGACAAGGGTCTTGGCTATGTTATAGTCAATGCCCAGCTGACCATGGATACTCCTCCCATGTTCGCTTCTCTCATTATGATGAGCCTTCTGGGCTGGGCCATGTATCTGTTGGTATCTCTCTGTGAGCGCCTGCTCACACCCTGGAACTTTGTGAAGGAAAGAGTGGACAGCTGACAGGCTATCCCCTCACCTTACCCCCGGAAACGGGGGGCGGAAAACCGTATAGAACCAAAAAACAAGGAGGAATAATGATGAAAAGAATGTTGTCCCTGCTCCTGGCTCTCGTAATGGTATTCGCTCTGTGCGCATGCGGAAATGAGCCTGCAGCACCTCAGGCACCCGCAGCTCCCGAGACCCCCGCAGCACCCGCAGATCCTGCAACTCCCGAAGCTCCTGCAGAGCCCGAAAAGCCCGCTGAGCTTAAGCCCGTCAAGTTCCTGCTCAACTGGACCATCGCCGCTGACCACAGCCCCTACTTCGTAGCTCTTGAAAAGGGCTGGTATGAAGAGGCCGGTCTCGATGTTGAAGTCATCATCGGTCAGGGCTCCGGCTACTCCGTAACCGCTATCGATGCAGGCACCGCAGACATCGCAATTGCTGACGCTCCCGTTGTATTCCAGTATCGTGAGCAGGGCGCTCTGGCAAAGATCATCGGTATTATCTTCGACAATCATCCCAATGCTATGTACTATTGGGAAGACAGCGGCATGACCGCTCCTCAGGACATCGTGGGTAAGACCGTTGCTGTTCCCGAGACCGACGGCCATAAGGTTATGTGGCCCGCATTCGCAGCAATGATCGGCGTTGATCCCGACAGCGTTGACTTCGTCAACATCGAGTCCACCGCAAAGGTTTCCGCTCTTGCTTCCAAGAACGCAGACGTCGTATTCGAGCTTCTCACCGGCTATCCCAACTTCGAAAGCGCTATTCCCGACGGCGGCTTCAACTACTTCCTGTGGGCTGATTACGGCTTCAACTGCTATGCTCACTCTTACATCACCAGCGATGACATGATCGCCAATGACCCCGAGACCCTGAAGGCATTCATGGATGTCACCTACCGTGCATGGGAGTATGTTCTCAATAACCCCGAAGAGGCTATTGACATCCTCTCCAAGTATCACTCCATCAACACTGCCGACGTTCTCAAGGCTCTCCAGATCGAGTATGCCTTCCTGAAGACCCAGAACTACAAGGATAACGGTATCGGCTATATCGACGCAGCCAAGATGCAGCAGACCTATGATCTGGTCAATACCTATCAGACCGAGCTGAGCTTCGGCGTGGAAGACATCTATGATGACAGCTTCCTGCCCGAGACCCCCTACACCAACTTCGAGATGGAATAATCTCTGCCCCTGCATTTTATTTACAAACCTATAAACCAACCTGTTCCCAAGCAAGAATCACGGCAATTTAATTAATATTTGAACGGTGCCCTGCCCCCCAGCGGCGCCGGCCCCGGTTTTTT
>JAZNZM010000207.1:0-17532 GCA_045594965.1 Oscillospiraceae bacterium
AAGCTTAGCATTGAGTGGGATAAAAATGTGGCAGCCGGTTGGCTGAATATAAATAATCCCGTGAGCAAGCGCCTTGTTGTAAGTGTTCCTGAAACCATGAAGAACATATATGTAAATTCAACCTCAGCAGAGGTGTATATAAACGACATTGTCGTATCCGCAAGAATAGATATCGACACAGTGTCCGGTGACATTCGTATTGAAAATTCCGAAAGTGGATATGTGCTGATGGATACTACATCCGGAGAACAGCGCTATTACGGAGAGTGCAAATCAATTGATATGAACGCGGTAAGCGGAAACTGCAGCTTTGTTGGCGACTGCGATGAATTAAGCTTTGACTCCACCTCCGGAGACTTTATCGGCCAATTTACCAGGCTTCCCGGGGAAATTGAGATTGACACAACATCCGGTGATTCTGAGCTGATTATGCCTTCCGAACCGGATTTCGAGATTGAATTTGATACTGTATCCGGTGAACTCTACTGCGATCTACCCCTTATATACGGCGACGGAGAATATCGATGCGGAAACGGAAAATGCGAAATTAGCTTTAACAGTACAAGCGGTGATATAAAGATTAAATAAAAGCATAAAAGGAGCGGAAAACCGCTCCTTTTTATATTGCCGAATTATAGGGAAATATGTTATAATCCACTCAATATTTCTTTTATGAAAGTGGAGAGTGGACACAATGGCCAATACTGCCGTTATCGGCGTAACCTTCGTTGATGTTAAGGGTTTCCCCAGAGCTAAATACGATCCCATTGGACGTAATCTTGGAATGGTAAAGATAGTTCACGGCGGTGTAAGCCGCAATGTGGTAGAGAATTTTGCCAATGTGGGTATGCCGGTCTCCTTTGTGAGTATGCTTGATGACAGCGCCATAGGCCGTGATGTGGCTCGCCGTCTTGAGAATGTGGGCGCTGATCTCAGCTACACTGTTACCACTGACCATGATGGCATAGGCATGTGGCTGGTTATACTGGATGAAAACGGAGACCTTGCCGGTTCTATTTCAAGTATGCCTGATGTATCCGTCCTTGAGAAGCTTTGGGATGAGCAGGGGGACAGAATTGTTTCTTCCTGCGAGAATCTTGTTCTTGAAATAGACCTCAATGAGCATATTGCTGAAAGAGCCCTTGATCTTGCTGAGAAGTATAACAAAAAGGTTTACGCCATTGTAGGAAACCTCAGCGTTATTCTTCCTCACAGGGAGGATTTCCTTCGCCGCACAGCCTGCTTTATCTGCAATGAGGTAGAGTGCGGAAAGATATTCGAGACCGATGTGGAAGCGTATTCGCCATCACAGATGCTTGAATTCCTCGTGCCTGCTGCGCAGAAGCTTGGTATTCCCTCTATGGTTGTCACTATGGGCGCCATGGGCAGCGTTTACTATGATTCCGATACCGGTGAAAAGGGGATTTGCCCCGCGGTTCCCACCCGCCTTGTGGACTCCTGCGGCGCCGGTGACGCCTTCTTCTCCGGCACTGTAATGGCTCTTACCAAGGGTATGCCCTTGGGTGAAGCGGTTAAATATGGCTCCCGCCTTGCGTCAATGACCATTGCCTGCGAGGACAGTGCATGCCCCGTTTGCCCTGACTTTTTCAACGAACAGTTGAGACTGTTTTAAATAAAAAATGACCGTTCGGCTGAACGGTCATTTTTATATTTATCGGTAGTGATAGAATCGCTGCGGTTTCGGTCGGTATTTAACTCCCGAAACCAAGCCTACCGCGGCGAACAGTGAGAACATTGAAGAGCCGCCGTAGCTGAAGAAGGGTAGTGTGAGTCCAATAACAGGGGTAAGTCCGGTGCACATTCCGATATTCTGGAAGGTCTGAAACAGCAATGTGCCGGCAACACCCAGACATACAAGAGAACTCATGAGGTTTTTACTGGTAAGACCGATATAGGTGCAGCGGATGATAATAGCCATCAGCAGAATAAATGCGATTATGCATCCCACCATTCCCAACTCCTCGCCTATGACAGAGAGAATAAAGTCGGTGTGCTTGGCGGGGTTGGAAGCAGGGTTCTGGGTCTGAGGTCCGTTTCCAAGTCCTGTTCCCCAGAAACGGCCGGAGGCAAGAGCGAGTTTGCTCTGGTTGGTCTGCCAAAGATATCCGTCACCCTCGGGGTCGATGGTAGGATCATAGGGCGCAAGAATACGGGCCTTCTGATAGTCTTTAAGGAAGTTTTCCCATGCAAAGGGGATTAGAGCTGCCACCGCGGCTATGCCCAGAACAAACCAATAGAGTCTGAGCCCTGCGAAATAAAGCATTACAGCAAAGATAAAGAAGAAAACCAGCGCGCTTCCAAGGTCACCGGAGATAACGATAATGAGACCGAAGAAAATACCGAAATGCACAGCAACCTGTCCAACAGAGATAATGTGGTTGAGGTTTTTATATTCCTTAAGGTAACTGATATGCTTTGCCATCAGAACGATATAAATAACCTTGACTATTTCCGAGGGTTGGATTCCTATGCCCAGAAATCGTATCCAGCTTTTGTTACCGGTGCCGTCGTCCTCGCCGAAGGGAACAAGAGCCACCATGAGTCCGAGACAGATAACAAGGAGTATGGCCCATTTGTCCGCTATTACGTCAAGGTCAAGAACGGTAAGCAGTATGAAAAGAATAATGCCTATAATAATGGCAAATATCTGTACGAAAATATACTTGAAAGAGCCTCCGTCGTAGGCCTTGGTGGCTGTGCCGATGGCAACAAGTCCGTATATGGAACAAATCATGCACAGGGTGAAAAGCACCATGTCTGCACGCTTTGCGAAATCTATTGCCAGAGGTTTGATTTTTCTTAATAAATTAATGGTGCTCACCTACCTTAAGATGAATATAAATGTGAAATCCATACAAATGGCATCATATTTCAATTAAGTTTATCACAATCTCACTCTTTACGCAACGGGAATTTAGGTTTATAATAGCATTGAACAATTATGGAGTGCGAAAAATGATAATTATTACAAACAATGAAACCGAAACCGAAAGAGCCGGAGCGGAATTTGCAAAAAGTCTGCCCGGAGGAAGCGTGGTTGCCTTTTACGGAGACCTTGGAGCGGGGAAAACCGCCTTTGTTCGTGGAATGGCTCGAGGCATGGGAATAGACAGCCGCGTGAACAGTCCCACCTTCACTATAGTAAACGAATACATTGGCGAAAGAGAGCTATACCACTTTGATATGTATCGCCTTGGCTCAGCCGATGAGCTTTTTGACATTGGCTGGGAGGATTATCTCTCCAGAGGCGGAGTCTGTGCCGTGGAGTGGAGCGAAAATGTTTCCGAGGCATTCGAGGGCGATGAGATAGTGGTTAAGATAGAAAAGCTGTCCGATACAGGACGCAAAATAAGCATAGGGGAGGACATATTATGATAATTCTTGCCCTTGAATCCTCTGCCAAGGCTGCCTCTGTTGCCATATCCAAAGATGGGCAGCTCCTTGCCCAGAGCTATCAGCTCAGCGGTCTTACCCACAGCCGTACACTTCTTCCCATGGCTGAAGACCTCATGAAGAATGCCGGATTAACGGTCGCAGATATTGACTGCGTTGCAGTGGCTCACGGACCCGGATCATTTACCGGAGTACGCATAGGCGTTTCCGCTGCTAAGGGCCTTTGTTGGGGTGCGGATAAGCCTGCTGCAGGCGTTTCTACACTTGAGGCAATGGCGTGGAACGGTGAAGCCGCTCCTGAGGGAAGCATAATATGCTGCGCTATGGATGCCAGAAGAAATCAGGTTTATAATGCTCTTTTTACCTTTGAAAACGGTACACCACACCGTCTTTGCAAGGATAGAGCCATTTCTCTCCCTGAGCTTTCCGAAGAACTGACAGCATTTGCAAGGCATATATACTTTGTAGGTGACGGCGCGCAGCTTTGCTACGATTATTTTAAGCGGACTATGTCGGATATCAGCATTGCTCCGGAAAGTATAAGAATGCAAAATGCGTGGGGTGTATGCCGAAGCGCTGAATTTGCAGAAAAGCTTCCTGCTTCCCAACTGATACCTGTATATCTAAGACTATCTCAGGCGGAAAGAGAACGCCTTGAACGACTGAATAAATAAAAAGGAGATAAAGAAAATGAGCGAAGTTCACATCTTTGACCACCCTCTTATCCAGCATAAGCTTTCCATCCTCCGCGATGAAACTACCGGCGTTAAGGAATTCCGCGAGCTCATCAGCGAAATCGCCATGCTCATGTGCTATGAGGCAACCCGCGATCTTCCCACTGAGGAAGTTACCATCAAGACCCCTGTAGCAGAGGCAAAGGTTCGCCGCCTTGCAGGCAAAAAGCTGGCTATTGTTCCCATTCTCCGTGCAGGTCTGGGCATGGTTGACGGTATGCTTGCCATGCTGCCCTCTGCAAAGGTTGGTCATATCGGACTTTACCGTGATCCCGAAACTCTGGAGCCTGTGGAGTATTACTGCAAGATGCCTTCCGACATTGCAGAGCGTGATGTTATTATTGTGGATCCCATGCTGGCTACAGGAGGCAGCGCTATTGCCGCCTGTGACTTTATGAAAAACAAGTATGGCTGCCGCAGCGTCAAGCTTATGTGCATAATCGCTTCCCCCGAGGGCATCAACGCCATGCACACCGCTCATCCCGATGTCAATATCTATGTTGCCGCAGAGGATGAATGCCTCAACGATCACGGCTATATCGTTCCCGGTCTGGGCGATGCAGGCGACAGAATTTTTGGCACCAAGTAATTATGGGCGGAAATTATTCCGCCCATTTTTAGAAGGAGCTATCTTATGAGTATTTCTGAAATGAAAATACATGAATTCAATGAGATTCTGGCATCAAAAGCTCCGATACCCGGTGGCGGTGGAGCAAGCGCCCTTGCGGCCTCCCTTGGCGCTGCCTTGGGCAGCATGGTTGCCAATCTCACCGTCGGCAAGAAAAAATATGCTCAGTATGAATCTGAGCATATGGCTTTTCTTGATGAACTTGAGGGACTTCGTATCAGGGCGGAAGAGCTTATTGCTGAGGATGCGGCTGCCTTTGAACCTCTTTCAAGAGCCTATTCAATCCCAAAGGACGATCCCGGACGCGATGAAGAAATGGAGCGCTGCCTGCGCTTGGCGGCTGAGCCTCCTATGGAAATACTTCGGCTTGCCTGCAGGGGGATTCTTATTCATGAGAGATTGGAACAGACAGGCTCTGTACTTGCTATCAGCGATGTTGGAACAGGTGTTATAATGTTCTGGGCGGCTATGTATGGGGCCGCCATGAATGTAAGAGTCAATACCCGTCTTATGCGCGACAGGGAATATGCGGAAAAGCTCAATGCAGAGGTGGAGAGCCTTATGAATTCCCATTGGAAGATAGCTGATAAAGTATATGAAAATGTTTGGGAGAGACTGAAATGAGCGCTGAATTATTAAAGGGAGCACCTGTTGCCGCATTTCTCAACGGAAAAACCGCGGAAATGTGTTCTTCCTTAAAAGATAAGGGTATAGAGCCATGTCTTGCTATTGTCAGAGTGGGCGAGCGTGGAGATGACATAGCCTATGAAAAAGGCATACTCAAGCGTTGTTCGGCTGTTGGTTTAGAGGTCAGACAGTTTGTTCTTGCCGAAGAAGTATCAGAAGCAGAACTGATTGACTGCATTCATAAGCTTAATGAAGACAAGCTTGTCCATGGAATTCTTGTTTTCATGCCTCTGCCGGGTCATATTGATGAAACAGCTGTCAGAGCAGCTATAGCGCCACATAAGGATGTAGACGGCGTAACTGAGGGCTCTGCCGCGGGGGTTTATTCCGGAAGCGGTACTGGTTTTGCGCCCTGCACTGCAAGAGCGGTTATTGAATTGCTGAAGTATTACGGTGTGGAGATGGCAGCGAAAAGAGCGGCTGTTTTTGGCCGCAGCATGGTAATCGGTCGCCCGGTGAGCATGCTTCTTATGGAGGAAAATGCAACCGTTACAATCTGTCACAGCCGCACCGGGAATCCGGAAAAGATTGCTCTGGAAGCCGATATTATTGTGGCTGCGGTGGGTAAGGCTTCCGCTATAGGGAAGGATTATTTCCATCCCGGCCAGACTGTTATTGATGTTGGTATAAATTTTAATGCTGAAGGCAAAATGTGCGGAGACGCTGATTTTGCTGCGGCAGAGACAATTGTTTCAGCCATCACCCCTGTTCCCGGCGGTGTTGGCGCTGTTACAACTGCGGTACTTGTTCGTCATGTTGCTGAAGCTGCAGAAAAATATGGTGACAAGGGCTGAAAATTGTGCTAATGTAAAAGACACATATTAATGGACAGAGTAGGGAATTGCGCGTCAAGTGCCTGAGGATGGGAGTTGTCTCAGGACGAAGTGCCGGCGATGCCGGTGCGCGGTGCTTTTCCCGCATCCGCTGCCACAAATACAAGGGGATATTATACTCCTTTCGTGGCAACTGTCACGAAAGGAGTTTCTTTATGGGCAAAAGGAGAAAAAGTCTAAGCATACGAATGATGGCCGTAGATGCTGTTCTTATAGCCATGTATGTTGTGCTCAATTCCATCTCGTTCCGCACAGCGAATATCAAGTTCACTCTTGATGCTTTCCCAATAATCGTAGGTGCTGTAATGTTTGGCCCCCTGCACGGCAGCATTATCGGTTTCCTTGGAAGCGGAATTTATCAGCTCTTTTTTTCCGGCTATGGCATAAGCCCCACGACCTTGCTCTGGATGCTTCCTGTTGTCATTCGTGGACTTATAGTAGGCCTTTATTCCCGTCATAAGTCCTATGAGCCTCCTATGGGTGGACTGATTGCGATTACCATATTGGCCGGAATGCTGACCACGGCTTTCAACACACTTGCCCTTTATGTGGACAGCGTTATTTATAATTATTATTCCTATGAGCTTGTGTTTGGACTGCTCATACCAAAGTTTATTATCAGCATAGTTCTGGCTGTGGTATTTGCGGTGATAGTTCCTTCTCTTGTGAAGAAAATAAGAAAGAACATCAAGCTTAATCCTTAAGAAATTCTTAAACCTTCCAATGTTCGCCAAAATGAAACAATTCTTATGATAATTTGAAACATTTATGGCATTGAATCCGACTATGGAAAGGGATAAAACCCTGCTTTGGGAGGTAAATAATAATGAAAAAGCTTTTTCGCGTTTTGTGGCTGCTGCTGATTGCCGCTCTGCTGTTTTTGTCATTTGCGGTTTTTATCAGAAGCAGCAGAAATGATTTTTTTGTTCATAGATCCTATGAATATGAGCGCAGTGAAAATCAAAGCAACAGCTTTGAAGGATTGCAGTTGGCTCAGCCGAATAATAAAAACTCCGATGATCTTGTGAGCTTTGTGAAGCATGCATGGGAAAACGGATGGGGTTATGTCTGGGGTACCTTTGGCTGCGTTTTGGATGAAGCCACTCTCTCGGACCGTCTTTCCCTTTATCCCTCCGCTCTTGAACCTCGAATTGAATTTATAAGAGAAAACTGGTTGGGCTGGCGAGCGGCTGACTGCAGCGGACTTATCAAAGCTTATCTTTGGTATGAACCGGGCGTTGGCATAAACTATGGAGCAAATGGCTATGCGGATGTTGATGCGGATACTATGTTCAGGAATGCCACCGAGTCTGGCGGTATTGAAACAATTCCTGAGATTCCGGGGATTGCCCTGTGGTGTCAGGGTCATATAGGAATATACATAGGCGACGGGATAGTTGTTGAGGCTATGGGCACGGAATATGGCGTGGTCAAAACGGAGCTTCATAGCTATACCGGAAGCCGTTGGACCCACTGGCTTAAGCTGGAGGGTATAGAATATCCATGAAAGCAGGAAACGGTAATGCACCCTAAGAAAAAGGTTCTTATTATTTATACCGGCGGAACCATAGGCATGGTTGAGACCGAGGACGGCTATGCCACCAAAAGCGGCTATTTACACCGTGTTCTTGGAAGTATGACGGAGCTTTTCCATTCGGGTATGCCCCGTTGGGAGCTTGTTGAGTTTGAGCATATCTGCGATTCCAGCAATATTTCAATTAAAGACTGGAACAGAATGGCTCGCACCATAGAAAATAATTACGATAGTTACGATGGCTTCGTTATTCTACATGGAACGGACACAATGGCCTATACAGCATCTGCTCTCAGCTTCATGCTGGAGGGACTGGCAAAGCCTGTGGTTCTCACAGGTGCGCAGATACCCATCGGACAGGCTCGCACTGATGCCCGTGATAATCTGATTGGCTCCATAATAATTGCCGGAGAGGGCAAAGTACCTGAGGTTTGCATCTATTTTGGGAAGAAGCTGCTGCGAGGCAACCGAGCAACCAAGGTATCTGCCGATGAAATGGAGGCCTTCGCTTCGCCAAATTTCCCCGCCCTTGCTACTTCAGCCATAGATATTCGTTATCTGGACGCTGTTATACGTCCTGTCGGAGAGGCTCTTCGGGTTGTAGACCTTGGCTCCGAGCTGCCAATAGCGGTGCTGAAGATTTTCCCGGGTATTCAGTTTAAAATGTTTGAAAATATTATCACCGAAAACCTCAAGGCTCTTGTCATTGAGGCATTTGGAGTGGGTAACATACCCCAGTATGACGCGGAGCTTCTTCCTCTTATAAGCAAGGCTGCTGACAATGGAACTATTATCGTGGTTTGCACCCAATGTCTTCGCGGTAAGGTTCAGCTTGGCACTTATGAAACCAGCTCTGCCCTGAAAAGGGCGGGTGCTGTCAGCGGCGGGGATATGACTGTGGAAGCTGCCGTAACAAAGCTGCGCTATCTTTTCGCAAAACGCTGCTCTGCCGACAGAATAAAGCTTCTCATAGAAAAAGACCTCAGAGGCGAGCTGACCGAATAAAGCTAATTAAGGACGGCTGATTAAGCTGTCCTTAATACTTTTGAAGGGAATTTGATGCAATAAGGGTTTATGTTTAGGTCATCACTCCGGAAAGGAGAAAAGAATGAAAAGAATAATTCCGATTATACTTATCCTTGCCCTTCTCTTCACTGCCTGCGGCGAAAATAATGAGCAGCCGGAAAATAGCGTAGCAGATTTCAGTGCCGAGGAGCTTGCCGCGGCTGTCATCACAGATCTTGGCAGAAGTCTTGACAGTGTGGAATATATAAATGAGAACTATGATGCAGAAGCTATTCCCGTCTATGTAAAGGGCTTTTACGGTCTTGATGCTGAATCATGGGAACAGTGCGCCATATTCAGGGCCGCAGCTGCCGATGATGCATTTGAAATTAGTATCTTTAAGCTTACGGATTTGGCTGATATAAACACTGTCTTCAATGAACTGGAGGAATACCGTCACGGAAGACAGGGGGATTTCTTCGGGTACAACCCCAAACAGGCGGACATTGTTGACGCTTCTATTATCAGCATCAGCTCTGACGGAAAGTGGGCTGCTGTTCTTATATGCGAGGACTCCCACCTGGCAGATGAAGCATTTTTCGCGGCTTTGAATATGGAACTTCCCAATGATTATTATGAACAGGTTGAGACGCCGGTCCCTGTTCGTGATAATATAAGTATAGAAAGCATAGGCGAGCTTCCTGAATACTGGCTGCCTTATGCTGATCCCGAAATAGATGATATGACTCTCTGGGATAACAGCGCCGTAGTTGAAGCCTTGAGAAACAGAGATGCCTCTGCGTTGGATGAAGTGGGGCAAAAACTATATAAAGAAGCTAATAAAGTACTTAATAATCAAATTAGCGAGGAAATGAGTGCCATTGAAAAGGAAAAAGCCATATATGACTGGCTCAGTGCCAATTGCGAATATGACTATCGGCACTATAATGTGCCCAATAATGCCCCTCGATACTCTTATGAACCCTATGGTGCTATAGTTGAGGGGGAGGCTGTGTGTCTTGGATTCGCTACAGCCTTCCAGCTATTTATGGATGTGCTTGACATTGAATGCATTACCGTTGTTGGCGGAGCATTTCAGTCCAGAGAAGATCATGCATGGAACATGGTGAAAATTGATGGGGAGTGGTATTGCGTTGATCCAACATGGGACGCTGGCTGCAATCCTGAGTGGTACAGTTACTTTAATGTCAGTTCAGAATTTATGGCTCTTACCGATCACCAGTGGGACTATGAGAACTACCCTTTGTCCCAGCCGGATAAAATCGGTACAGGTATGCAGTGATAACAAAATTATTCAAACTGTGACATAAATTTAATAACATATAAAAATCGCTCCTTCGCAGAATAAGAACAGAAATCTGCAAGGAGCGTATTAATTATGAGCGAATCAAGAAAAAAACTTTGTCTGGCTCTCGTTGTTATTTTTGCCGTGAATATACTTATCATCAGTCTTGTGCAGTACGCTGGAGCGGTAACCTATAAAAAGGGCTCAAGCGGATCTGTTGTGAGCCAGATACAGACCGTATTGAAAAATCAGGGCTTTTATAACGGCGCTGTTGACGGTATATACGGCTCGGGCACTGAAGCGGCGGTGAAGCGCTATCAGCAGCGTTTTGGCCTCAAGGCCGATGGCATGGCCGGACCTCAGACTCTTGCCTATATGGGAATCAGTGCCGGTGGTTCCGCAACCCAGAGCGGAGGAGGGGATGTGGCGCTGTTGGCCAGACTAATATCCGCAGAGGCAAGGGGCGAGCCCTATGTGGGTCAGGTGGCTGTAGGAGCGGTGGTGCTCAACCGCATGGAGCATCCCTCGTTCCCCAATACAATGTCCGGTGTGATTTACCAGTCCGGTGCATTCACCTGCATTGACGACGGCCAGTTTAATGAGCCTGTGGCGGACTCTGCATATAAAGCCGCAAGAGACGCTATGAACGGCTGGGATCCCTCCGGCGGCGCCATATACTACTTCAACCCGGCAACGGCAACGAGCAAGTGGATATGGTCAAGACCCCTTATAACCGTAATTGGAAAACACAGATTCTGTTCGTGAAAAATTATCCCCCTCCTGAGGAGGGGGATAGACTTATTTCAGATAAATATCCAGAGCCTTCTGGTTCAGAGGGAGGAATACAGCCTTGCGTCCGGAGAACATATGCTCCAGCTGGTCGCGGATGGTTTCTTCCTTTACGATGCCGGTCTCTTTCAGAATTGCGCCCAGCATAATTATGTTGGCGCATTTTTCGTTTCCAAGCTCATTGGCCAGGTCGTTTGCGGGAACCTCGAGAACTTTAACATCATCTCTCAGGCATTTTTCGGGGATGAGAGAGCTGTTCATAATGATAAGGCCACCGGGGTTGACTATGCCCTCAAACTTGCGCAGAGAGGGAAGATTCATTGCCACAAGAACATCCGCGTCATTTATAAGAGGGCAGGAGATAGGCTTATCGGAAACCACAACGGTGCAGTTGGCGGTGCCGCCGCGCATTTCGGGTCCGTAGGAGGGGAGCCAGGTAACTTCCTTGTCCTCGTCCATTGCGGCCTTAGCAATCATCTGACCGATGGCAAGGGTGCCCTGACCGCCGCTGCCGGCGAAAAAGATTTTGAGCTTCATATCACTTTATCTCCTCCGGGCACTTGAAATTTTTAACGGGATAATACTCTGCCATGTTGGTCTCCATCCACTTGATGGCATCATGGGGAGCGAGACCCCAGTTAGTGGGGCAGACGGACAGGAATTCAACAAAGCTGAAGCCCAGTCTTGCATCCTGAACATCCAATGCTCTGTGGATGGCTTTCTTGGCCTTGCGGATATTGGCAGGGTTATTGAGCATTACGCGCTCAACAAACACAGCTCCGTCAATGGTGGAAAGCATTTCGCTTACTCTCAGAGGCATACCGGCAAGCTCCTTCTTGCGTCCGTCAACGGCGGTGGTGGCACGCTGACCGATAAGGGTGGTGGGAGCCATCTGGCCGCCGGTCATGCCGTAAATTGCGTTGTTGATAAAGAAGGTGGTGAACTTCTCGCCTCTATGGGCAGCGTGAACTATTTCGCCTGCACCGATGGATGCAAGGTCGCCGTCGCCCTGATAGGTAAAGACGGTCTTATCGGGATGAACGCGGCGAATACCTGCGGCAATGGCAGGGGCTCTGCCGTGGGTGGATTCGCACATATCTATGTTCATAAAGTGGTGAGCATTGATAGAGCAGCCGATAGGCACGACGCCTATGGTTTTTCCAAGAATACCGCGCTCTTCAAGACACTCCATTATGAGGCGGTGAGCGATACCGTGGGAACAGCCGGGGCAGTAACTGTTGTCAATGGGGACGATGCCTTTTGTGGGTTCGAATATGGTTTTCATTTGGCTTCCTCCCAAAGTTTGATTGCCCTCTCCACTATTTCAAGGGAGGAGGGAACTATGCCGCCGGTGCGGTTGATAAGGCCGCACTTCCAGCGTCCGGCAACAGCGGATTTAACATCGGTGAGCATCTGACCCATGCTCAGCTCAGTGGATATGACCACCTTGCATTTTTCGCCTATTTCGTCAAAAGCCTTGTCGGGGAAAGGCCAAAGGCTGATAGGACGGATAAGACCGGCCTTGATGCCCTTTTCCTCCAGAAGCTCAATTGCTTCTGCGCAGAGACGGCTCATGGTGCCGAATGCAACAAAGACAATTTCTGCCTCCTCAAGTCCCTGAGTTTTATAACGGACAAGCTCTTTTTCTGCTTTGTCGTATTTCTCAAAGAGATGGTAAACATGCTCTTCCAGCACTTCGGGATCCATACGCAGGGAGTAAATAACATTTCTTCCCTCATGTGCATCGGTTCCGGTGATTGCCCAGGGCTTCTCTTCGGCAATTTTATCCACAGGGGTAATACCCTTGGCTTCGGGGAGAACGATGGGTTCCATCATCTGTCCCATCATGCCGTCGGCCAGGATCATCATAGGATTGCGGTATTCCTCGGCAAGGTCAAAGCACTCATAAATGAGGTCAACGCACTCCTGAATACCTGCGGGAGCAAATACGGGAATACGGCAGTCGCCGTTGTAGCCGCCGCGGGTAACCTGGAAATAGTCAGCCTGACCGGGCTGAATGCCGCCAACACCGGGGCCGCCGCGGGAGACATTAAGCACAACAAGGGGAACTTCCGCGGAGCAGATAAAGCCAAGTCCCTCCTGCATAAGGCTTATGCCGGGGGAAGAGGAGGAAATAAACACTCTGCCGCCGCTGGCTGCTGCGCCGTAGGCCATATTGATGGCTGCAAGCTCACTTTCGGCCTGCACAAATGCACCGCCTGCCTTAGGCAGCTCATGGCTCATGTATTCGGGAATTTCGTTCTGAGGGGTGATGGGATAGCCGCAGTAAACCTTGCAGCCTGCGCGGATGGCAGCTTCGGCAAATGCCTCGTTGCCCTTCATAAGAATCTTCTTGCTCATTCTTCACCCTCCTCAAGCTGATAAATGGAAATGCAGCAATCGGGGCACATCATAGCGCAGCTGGCGCAGCCGATGCAGGAATCCATATCTTCAATACCTGCGGGGTGATAACCCTTGGCATTCACACTGCCTATATCCATACGGATAATTTTCTTGGGGCAGAAATTAACGCAGAGCTCACAGCCCTTGCATTTATCCCTGTTGAACAGGACCTTAAAACGTCTTGCCATAATAACCTCCGTCTATACTAAAGGAATGTTAAACATGTTTGTCAAGATAGCTCTCTCTCATGTTCATACCGATTGGGAAAATGTCAAAGCCCTTTCCCTCCAGTTCCGGCACAAGGCTCTCCATGCAGCAGGCACAAAGGGCAGGAATGCCGGTTTCATGGCTTAATTCAAGAGCAAATTCCCAGCCTTCCAGCACATCCTCGGCCGTAGTATACCGGATAAAGTGAGTGTTGGAAACAATGCCGGTGACCTCGAGTCCTGTGGTACGCTCTATGCTTTTAAGCTGATCAATGGCTTTTTCAAGCGTATCTGTGCCGGGACGGTTTTTGTTGAGAACAAATAGAAGCTGAGTGTCTTCTTTCAGAAACTTTGAATACTGATTCAGAATAATGGCTCCGGTGAAGTCCCCGCCTGCATCCAGAATGACGCGGCAAAGGGGATTTTCGAGAGGAGCACGGATAGCGGGATCCAATGTCTGAAGCTCGCTGCCGTTTTTGCCCTTGAAGGGGTCGGAGTAAACCCGAACCCCGGCCGTTTCCAGATCGTCCATTTTTTCTCTTGATCGAAAATAGGGGTTTTCAACATCAAGATCAGCAAGGGCGAGATTAGGGATATTCGCTTTCGCGAGAGCAAAAGCAAGGGATACAGCAAATTCAGTTTTTCCACAGCCGAAGTGGCCTGTAACGGCAATTTTCCGCGGACCGCCGCTCATCAATTTCAAAAAATCAGTCATATCTGAAAATAGTAAACACTTCTCCATATTGAATAAACACTATTTGTAGATTATAATCTCAGCCTTTCCCTTCGTCAAGAAAGATTCGAAAAAAAGAAATTATTCATTATCCACATCAATTTAATCTGATAAAGCGTTAAAATTTTTGTTTAATTTTTACACGAAAAATTATTGACAAATTTTACTCATAGTGTTTTAATATCAGCAAATGACAATGACGAAGACGACAGGGCCTTATCCGACCCAGAGAGTCCGCATTTTGCTGAGAGCGGATGACGAGAAAGCCCCCAATGTCCATCACTTCCGAGTCGGGAGTCCGAGCGGTTAAGACCGGGTAAGATTCCACGTGAAGGCTGCGTAAAGGCCAGGGGCTTGATTGAGCCCATGAGCGGCGTTATTATTAACGCAATTTGAGTGGTACCGCGGGTTAACGTATTAGCTCGTCTCAAGGATTTTTCTTTTGAGGCGGGTTTTTTGTTTTAAATGGGATTCCCGCTTCGTAATTCTCAGTTTTGGAGGTACAAATCATGGCAAACACAAGTAACGGAATGCTTCAGGAAGTTGCACTGCGTATCAAGAGTCTGCGTCTTGACTGTGGATTTTCTCTTGAAGAAATGGCAGAGCAGACCGGCTTTGCTCTGGCTGAGTGCGAACTCTACGAAAACGGACAGGCAGATATGCCCTTCAGCTTTATTCATAAGTGCGCCGAGCTTTTCGATGTTGAAATGATGGAACTGCTTCAGGGTCGTGCACCACGACTCAGCGGTTATACAGTAACGAGAAGGGGAGACGGTCAGCTCACTGCCCGTGAACCCGGTATCACTATCCAGAGCCTTGCTCCCATGTTCAAAAACCGCAAGGCTGATCCTTATTGGGTCCGTTATGAATACTCCGAAGCCCAGCAGTCGGCTCCTATTGAACAGGATACCCACGCCGGCCAAGAGTTTGATATTGTAATTGAAGGCTCTTTGAAGGTGCGCATCGGTGACCATACCGAGGTTCTTGCCCCCGGTGACAGCATCTTCTATAATTCCTCCACACCCCACGGTATGATTGCCGTTGGCGGTGCTGACTGCGTATTCTGCGCCATCGTTCTTCCCGACGAGGATGAGGAGCTTATCTGGAGTCACGGCCGCATGGTCAATGCATCCGCAGTGAAGCCTGAGCCTGTTGAACTGCCTCCTGTGAAGGAATTCCCCGACTATATGGATAAGTTTATCCGGTGCTCCGTCAATGCAAAGGGCACTCCTGTGGGATTCAATTTCACGGATACCGATAAGTTCAACTTTGCTTTTGATGTTGTTGACGCCATCGCTGAGCGTGAACCTGAGCGTCTTGCAATGCTGCATATTGACCGCAATAAGGTGGAGCGCCGCTTTACCTTCCAGCAGATGAAGAAGATGAGTGCGCGTGCAGCTAACTACTTCAGAGCTTTGGGCATCAAGAAGGGCGAAAGAGTTATGCTTGTCCTTCGCCGCAACTGGGAGTTCTGGCCCATTGTTGTGGGTCTCCATAAGCTTGGCGCCATTGCTATTCCTGCTACCGACCAGCTGGTTGAAAAGGACTTTGAATACCGTTTCAACGCGGCCAGCGTATCCGCCGTTGTCTGCACGGCTTACGGCGGCTGTGCAGCTGAAGCCGAGAAGGCTATGGCTCGCTGCCCCAGCGTTAGACTGAAGGTTCTGGCAGGCGGTGAGCGCGATGGCTGGCATAGCTTTGATGATGAGTATGATATGTACTCCAGCCGCTTTAACCGCACTGAGGACAGTCCCTGCGGCGATGACACCATGCTCATGCTCTTCTCCTCCGGAACATCCGGATATCCCAAGGCTGTTGATCATAGCTACAGATATCCTCTTGGACACTATGTCACGGCACGCTTCTGGCACGATGTAGATCCTAACGGGATCCACTTTACTATCTCTGAAACCGGCTGGGGCAAGGCTCTCTGGGGCAAGCTCTACGGACAGTGGATGTGCGGCGCCGCAACCTTTGTCTATGATTTTGATAAATTTGCTGCCGATGACATCATGCCAATGTTCGCAAAATACGGCATCACTTCCTTCTGCGCTCCTCCCACTATGTATCGCTTCTTCATCAAGGAGGATCTGAGCAAGTACGACCTGAGCTCCATCAAGCACGCAACCACCGCGGGCGAGGCTCTGAATCCCGAGGTTTTCAACCGCTTCAAGGAAGCCACCGGCCTTACCATTATGGAGGCCTTTGGCCAGACCGAGACCACCCTTACCATCGGTAACTTTGTTGGCACCACTCCCAAGCTTGGCAGTATGGGTCGCGCCAACCCCATGTATGATGTTAAGCTTATGAATATGGACGGAGAGCTTGTAGGCACCGGCGAGACCGGAGAAATCGTCATCTACACCGGTGATGAAGTGCCCTGCGGACTTTTCAAGGGCTACTATATGGCACCCGAAGCCACCGAAAACCAGTGGCACGATAATTACTACCATACCGGTGACCTTGCATGGCAGGATGAGGACGGCTACTTCTACTATGTGGGACGTGCCGACGACGTTATCAAGTCCTCCGGCTACCGTATCGGACCCTTCGAGATCGAGTCTGTTATCATGGAGCTGCCCTATGTTCTGGAATGCGGCGTCTGCGCAGCCCCCGACGAGATCCGTGGACAGGTTGTTAAGGCCTGCATTACCCTCACAAAGGGTACTGTCGGCACTGAGGAACTGAAAAAGGAGATCCAGACCTACGTTAAAAACCGCACCGCTCCCTATAAGTATCCCAGAATTGTTGAGTTCCGCGATGAGCTGCCCAAGACCATCAGCGGCAAGATCATCAGAAACAAGCTTTAATATATTCCATTCGTAGGGGACGGCGTCCTCGACGTCCCTCGGTGCAAACTTAAAAAACGGGGCGTCGGGGACGCCGCCCCCTACGATGATTACAGGAGAAATTATTATGATAAAAACAGTTTTACTTGACTCCGACGATACTTTGCTGGATTTTACTCTGGCTGAGCATATCGCATTGAAAAAAACCCTGATTTCAGTTGGCATTGACCCTAAGGACGAAACCATTTCCCTTTATAGTGATATCAATAAACGCCACTGGGAGATGCTGGAGAGGGGAGAGCTTACCAGAGCACAGGTGCTTACTCAGCGCTTTGACCGTCTTTTTGAAGCGCTGGGAATTACATCGGACAGCGCCCAGACCCAGGCAATATATGAACATAATCTCAGCATGGGCCATTATTTCATTCCCGGCGCTGTGGAGCTTCTTGAGGCCCTTTACGGAAAATATAA
>JAZNZM010000208.1:0-17130 GCA_045594965.1 Oscillospiraceae bacterium
AGACAATTGTAATAATCAGGACTATTTTCTCGCTTTTTGCTAATTTCATATCAATGCTTTTCACATTCCGAATTATTTCAGTTGCTTTTCCCGAAAAATGTCCGTATAATAGTATAGTCAATTTCCCCGAAAATGGGATAAACGCATACTTAAGATAAATATAACATATATTCACGGAGAATGACATGAAAAAATTTAAGTTTCTGCCCATATTTTTAATAATGGTCATAATGACGTCCTTTATGCTTGCTCCCGGAGCACTTGCACTGGACGAGCCTGCACTGAGCAGCCCCACTGTTCTCATAATGGACAGACATACCGGCGAGATTCTCATGGAGCACGGAGCCGATGAAAGGGTGTATCCTGCTTCCATCACCAAGATAATGACCGTGCTTCTTGCAGTTGAGGCCATCGAAAACGGAAGCGTTGCCATGACAGACGAGGTGACAGCCTCTGAAAATGTTACCTTTGATCTCGTAGCAGACGGTTCTTCCGCCGGCATCATGGTGGGCGAGACCATGCCTCTCGAATCTCTTCTCTATGCCGCCATGCTTTCCTCCGCCAATGAGGCCTGCAATATTATCGCCGAGCATGTTGGCGGCGGCATATCCAATTTCGTGGCTATGATGAATTCCCGCGCAAAAGAGCTTGGCTGCACGGCAACTAACTTCGTAAACACCCACGGTCTGCCCCACGATGACCACTACACCACTGCCAGAGATTTCTCCCTCATTGCTCTTGAGGCATCCCGCCACGAGCTTTTCATGAAGCTCTGCTCCACTCCCAACATTACCATTCCCCCCACCAATCTCAGCGGTGAACGGACTCTCAAGAACTCCAACGCCCTGCTTTGCACCGACAGCATCTACGGAAGCCAGTATCTTTACCAGTATGCCAACGGTATGAAGACCGGTCACACCAATGCTGCCGGCTACTGCCTCATTTCCACTGCCGAGAAGGACGGCATACAGCTTCTGGCAGCGGTATTCGGCGGTGCTGAAAACTGGCCCGGCCCCATTCCCGAATATACCAACTTCTCAGACTCCATCAAGATGTATGACTGGGTCTTCACCAACTTCAGCTACCGCGAAGTTCTCCGCTCCACAGATGCTATAACCAGTCTTGATGTTGAAATGGGCTCCAATGCCGACAGCGTCAGCCTCCGCCCGGAAAGCTCCATTTCCGCTCTGCTTCCCAATGACTCGGATTTCTCTGAGTTCAGCCTCAGCGTAAGCTACGAAAACGGCGATGCCTCCAAGCCCCTTATGGCTCCTATCAGCGCAGGAGAAAAGCTCGGTGAAGTTACCCTTACCAAAAACGGCATAAACTACGGCACCGTGAATCTGGTTGCAGCAGCCGGTGTCGACCTCTCCCGCGGCGAATACCTCAAGGCTCAGATCAAGGAAACCACAGACTCCACAGTATTCAAGATCATTTTCTGGGGTGTAATTATTCTTCTTGCCGCTTATATTGCCCTTGTGGTGGTCTACCGTGTCCGCCGCGCCCGTCACCGCAAAGCCATGCGTCAGGCCCGTCTTGAGCGCGCCCGCCGCGAGCGCATGGAGCGGGAGGACCGCATGCGCCAGCAGCAGGAGGCTCAGCGCCCGGTAAATCCTGCCGCCCGTCCCGCTGTGAGCTATGTCCCCGAAAAGAGTCCTGCTCAGGAAAAGAACGAACAGGCAGAAAGAGATTACTTCGAGGAATTTTTCAAAAACAACTGATAAGAGTTCAGACCCCGGTATCACCAAAGATACCGGGGTTTATGATTTTTCACTTTATAGTTTTCTTCAGCACAATCATGCCCACGCAATTATATATCATCGTTGCAAGCATCAGAAGCGCTCCTGCAAGGCAAACAAAAAACTCTATGCTGCCGTTTCCAAAGGGAATAAGAAAAAAGCCAAATAAAGCAGCAAAAAGCAGTTGGTACAGCGCTCTGTGCCGGGCTGTTCGTATAAAATGCAGGCGCCTATGTTTCGTAAACTCGGATAAAGAAACTGTTGTATCACAAATCCTGTAGATACGCGCGAAGCCATCTCTTATTATTATATCACCATTGCAGGTGGAAAGCAGCCAGTGCTCATTATCCCAGAAGCTAAAGTCTTTATCGGCCGATGTGACATAAATATATCTCACCTCTCTGGGTTTTGACTTTGTGAATTCAAAGAAAAAGCCAAAATTCACCCCGGTAAGTCTGCAGCCATTGCGCTCCATGTCGTTAAGAAATGTCTCAAGCTTCTCACAGTTCCAAAAGCTGTACGGAAAAAACTTTCGCACTTTGCGCTCACCTTCTTTCTTATCCAATTATACTATCTTACGAAGACAAGGGCAACAGCAAACAGAAAAGGGGCGGCCCCAAAGGTCTGCCCCTAAACAAAAGTTATTTTCTTTTCAGATTGGAGCTTATCTCCGCAAGGGCCTCCGCGGCTTCCATATCGCAATTGCAGTTGCGGGCCATATCGCAAAGACTCACCATGCCCACAAGCCTTCCTCCGTCCACCACGGGGATGCGGCGCACCTGATCCTCGCTCATAAGGCGGACCGCGTGCTCCACTTCCTCAAAGGGTCCGGTACACACTACGCCCCTGCTCATAATATCCTCAACCTTAAGTCTGGCCGGATCGGCTCCCTCAGCCACGCAGCGGGTGACAATATCCCTGTCCGTAAGCATACCACGAAGCTTGCCGCCCCCATCGCATACAGGAAGAGCGCCTATATTCTTGCTTTTCAGCAGCCTTGCGGCCGCGCTCACCGGCTCGTGGAGGTCTATGCTTATAACTCCGTCTGTCATGATATCACATATTTTCATACTCAGTTCCTCCCGGTATATATATTTCTCTTCTATTATTGCCGTTGGGAACTGTTCTTTATTCCGTCTTTACAAGCTTTTTCAGCGCATCACCGGCAGCATCTCCAAAAAGCTCAATTGCCCTGACTGCCTCGGACAAGGTATTTCCCGTACTGCCCACCTCAATTATCATGGATCCCGGGCTTAAGTGTTGGTTATATCGCTCGCTTTTTAGGGAAATAGGACGGGCAAGGCCCGGATAAGCAAGCTCCATCGCATTTTGAAGATAAAGAGCAAGGCGCAGATTTTCCTCCCAGTCAGGATGGTAAAGGCCGTTATCCCCTGTTCCCACCAGCAGCATAACCTGAGCACAGTTTCCCAGCGAAGCCTCAGCCCGAGTCTTGTATACGGTATTGCCGCTGCCAAGAGCATCTCTGTGAAGGTCTATGACGATCTGTATTTCCGGATACTCCTTCAGATATTTCTCAACAGCAGCTCCTGAACGGGAATAGGAACCGGTATAACTGGGATAATCATATATCTCTCTGTCATGGATTACGGATAGTCCTTTGCTCTCCAGAACTTCAGTAAGCACATCCCCCACTTTTATAACATTTTTGCTTTTATCCTCCGTGCGATAGGGATCCGACTCCTCATAGGTCTCCCCCACGGCCTGAGTATAGGCCTCGCTTCCGTGTGTATGTATTATAAGAATCTGAGGGCCATCGGCCGAAAGAGTGCAGGTGGGCCCCTGAGAAAGCAAGGCTGAAATATCTACAGAGCGCGAACTGTCATTACGAAGGCTCAGATCATTGGCAAATGATGCCTCAAGAATCTCTGCCCCCATCTCTTCCCCAAGATTTAAGGCCAATTCCCCACTTTCGCCGTCAAAACCATTCAAATAAACATTAATCATCCCCACTTCTGCCATTTCCGCCTCAGAATCCAAAACAGCCAATTCGCTATATCCAGAGCCTGCAGCCTGCTCCAGCTTTCCCACCCATGATCTTATACTGTCCTCAACACCGGCCGCCACCGCAAGACGCATTGCGCATACACAGAGCAGCATGGAAAACAGACTCTTTTTCATAACGGTGCCGCCTTTCATATGATCTCTCTCGAACATATGCGGCAGAGAACAAAAATATTCAGACCACCCTTTTCATTTTGAAAAAAATACAGTATAATACTGCAAAAGAATAATAATGAGGTGAATAATTATGGAATACATCTTCAATCCCAGAGGCGTCTGCTCCAGACAGTTTATTTTTGACCTGGAGGACGGTGTTATCATCGCTGTCCGCATCATTGGTGGCTGCCCCGGCAATCTGCAGGGCATTTCAGCCCTTCTCAAAGGCATGAAAGTAGATGATGCCATTGAACGCATGAAAGGCATTCGTTGTGGCATGAAACCCACCAGCTGCCCGGATCAGATCGCAAAGGGCCTTGAAAGCTACAAAAATCAGCTCTGATTCCCCACTTTGGGGAATTTTCTATTAACATAATATAATATTATTTAAATTACTTCATGGTAAATTGAGGTAAATATCCGCCCAAAACGGTGTCCTATGGACGCCGTTTTTGTTTTTTGTCTATTTGCACAACGCAATATATAGTGTTGCATATCAATTTTTGCACACTCAACACAACATATTGTATGTTTATTTATTTTACAAAAAATATAGTTGTGCATTTTGTGTAATTTGCAGCTTGATTTGATTATTTTTAGTCCATTATAATTTAAGTACAAAGGACTGGCCTTTGATTTGTGCATTATTATCATTTGAAGGAGTATGGTTATGAGCAG
Organism: Oscillospiraceae bacterium; assembly: GCA_045594965.1. GTDB lineage: Bacteria > Bacillota > Clostridia > Oscillospirales > Oscillospiraceae > SIG459. The sequence goes on from JAZNZM010000208.1 coordinate 4,596, forward strand.
AAGGCTAAAAAGACTCTGTGCCCTTATCTGTACCGCCGTGCTGATGCTGACGATGTGCTTTTCCGCCTCCGGAGTATTTCTTGAGGGCGCGGATATGGAGACCCTTGGTCACGATGGTTTTGATCCCGTTAAGCTCTATCTCAACGGGAAGTATATGGGCAACGCTTTGAAAAACGGAGGCACGAGCTATGTTTCCGTTCAGGATTTTTGCGAAACACTTCTTGGACACAGCTGTACCATGCATTGGAACAGCGATGAAACCACACTGAATATTTCATCGGATGGCATGCTTATCAGTATCAATCTTTCCGACCATTACATCACCGCCAATGAGCGCTGCATTCCTCTTGGCGGCACCGTTTATAATGTTGACGGCGAGATATTTGTGCCCATCCGTCCTATGGCCCGGGTATTTGCCGCCCAGCTGAATTGGTACAGCGATGATGGCAAAATGAGCATATTTCTCAGACACAGCCCCGGAAGCTTTATTGCTCACGGGAGTGATTTTTACGATTCCGATGAGCTTTTCTGGCTGAGCCGCGTTATTTATGCGGAATCCGGTAACCAGCCTATCGAGGGTATGATCGGAGTTGGCAACGTTGTCCTCAACAGATCAAGGGACACAAGCGGCTCTTTCCCGGATACTGTGCAGGGTGTTATTTTTCAGCCCGGTCAGTTTTCTGTGGTTGACGCAGGCTCCATTTACTCAGAGCCAAGCCCCCGCTGTGTGGTTGCCGCCAAGCTGTGTCTTGAAGGCTCAAATACTGTTGGTGACAGCCTTTTCTTTCTTAACCCCAGCATCTCCAGCAGCGTATGGTTTGATACTTACAGAGTATTCCGTCTCAGCATTGGAGAACACTACTTCTATGCTTGATTTACAGAATATCCTTGTGTTAGAATATAGGGTAGGCATGTGTGCCTACCCTATATTCTAACTAAATAACATATTGGAGTCTGCCATGCTTGAGACCATACTGGAGCAGGGCTTTGAGGTTATGGGCCTCTGCCCTCACGAAAAATCCATAGAGCGTTTTCGCCGTTATTATGAGCTGCTGGAAGAGCGCAACAAGGTCATGAATCTGACCGCTATTTCAGGAGAGGAGGATTGTGCCCGTCTGCACTTTCTCGACTCCTCCGCTCCCCTGCTCCTCGGAAGCATGGCAGGAAAAAAGCTTATTGATGTTGGCACCGGTGCCGGCTTTCCCGGACTTCCCCTGAAAATAATGGAGCCCGCTCTTTCCCTGACTTTGCTTGACAGTCTGGATAAGCGCATCCGCTTCCTACAGGAGGTGGCATCGGACACCGGCCTTGATGACATCGAGTTCATTCACGGCAGAGCTGAGGAGCCCGGTGAATTGCGCGAGAGCTTTGATTATGCCGTAAGCCGTGCTGTGGCAAGGCTGTCAGTTCTTTGCGAATTCTGTCTCCCTTATGTAAAGCCCGGCGGTGCTTTTATGGCACTGAAGGGCCCCGCAGCGGGAGATGAGATAGAAGAAGCAAAAAAGGCCATTGCGATTCTGGGAGGAAGGCTTGAAAAAGTTTTTGAGTATTCCGTCCCGGGTACGCAGCTGCGTCATAATATAGTTCTTATCCGAAAGGTATCCCCAACTCCCAAAAAGTATCCCCGACGTTTCGCGATGATAAAAAAATCCCCTCTTTGATAAGAGAAAGAGAGAAATATATATGAAAAATCTACCCGAAGTATTCGGCTCTATGGCATTCAATGAGAAGGCCATGAGCAAGTATCTGTCCGAAGAAGTATTCACCGAGCTCAAGCGCGCCATCGTTTCCGGCGCTCCCCTGAATCTGGATATGGCAAACGCAGTGGCAAACGGTATGAAGGAATGGGCCGTATATCACGGTGCCACCCACTACACCCACTGGTTCCAGCCCCACACCGGCTACACCGCTGAAAAGCATGACAGCTTTATTACTCCCGACGGCAACGGTGGAGTTATTATGGAGTTTTCCGGCAAAGAGCTTATCAAAGGCGAGGCGGACGGTTCATCCTTCCCCTCCGGCGGTCTTCGCGCCACCTTTGAGGCCAGAGGCTACACCGCATGGGACCCCACAAGCTATGCCTTTATCAAGGACGGTGTTCTATGTATCCCCACCGCTTTTTGCTCCTACGGCGGTCATGCGCTGGACAAAAAGACTCCTCTGCTCCGCAGTATGGAAGCTCTTAACACTCAGGCTATGCGCCTTATGGCTCTGTTCGGCACAGATTGCGAGCGCGTTATCCCCACCGTGGGTCTTGAACAGGAATACTTTCTCATCGACCACGACCGCTACGACAAGCGCAAGGACCTAATATACACCGGCCGCACCCTTCTTGGAGCACGGCCCCCAAAGGGTCAGGAGCTGGACGACCACTATTATGGCTCCATAAAAATCCGAATTGCCGCATTCATGAAGGAGCTGAACGAGGAGCTTTGGAAGCTCGGCATACTTGCCAAAACCGAGCATAACGAGGCCGCTCCCGCCCAGCACGAGCTGGCCCCCATTTTCTGCAAGTGCAATATTGCCGTTGACCACAACCAGATAACCATGGAGGTAATGAAGAAGGTTGCCCGACGCCACAGCCTCACCTGCCTTCTCCACGAAAAGCCCTTCGACGGTGTAAACGGCTCCGGTAAACACAACAACTGGGGTCTCAGCACCGATACTGGCATAAACCTGTTCTCTCCCGGTTCCACTCCCCTTGAAAACGCACGCTTTCTCACAATGATCTGCGCTGTCATAAGGGCCGTGGACGAATATCAGGATCTGCTGCGCTTCTCTGTGTCCGGTGCCGGCAACGACTACCGTCTTGGCGGCTATGAGGCCCCCCCTGCCATAATCAGCATGTGTCTGGGCGAGGATCTTGAAAAGATACTCACCCGCTTTGCCGCCGGCAAGGGCTACGGCAAGCACAAGCAGGAGCTTCTGCGCATAGGCGCCGATGCTCTCCCCGGTATCCCCAAAGACACCACCGACCGCAACCGCACAAGTCCCTTCGCCTTCACCGGCAACAAGTTTGAGTTCCGCTCCCTCGGCTCCAGCATGTCCGCATCCGACTGCAACACCATTCTCAACACAACCGTTGCGGAGAGCTTCCGTGTGTTCGCTGATATGCTTGAAAAAGCCCCTGACTTCAACACAGCGCTGCAGGAGCTCATAGCCCAGACCATGCGCCGCCATGGTCGTATTATATTCTCCGGCAACGGATACTCCGCGGAGTGGGTGGAGGAGGCCGCAAACCGCGGTCTCAGCAACTATCCCTCATCCGCTGAGGCTATCCCCCACGCCCTCGACAGGAAAAACGTGGAGCTTCTGGAGCGTCACGGTGTTCTCAGCCGCACCGAGGTTGCCGCAGTTGTGGAGGTTCTGCTGGAAAATTACTGCAAGCAGATAAATATTGAGGCAGCCGTTATGAGCGAGATGGTCCGACGGGACATTCTCCCTGCAGTTATAGATTATTCCGGTATGATTGCACGAAACATCTCCGTCAAGGAGAGTATAGGCGGCTACCATAAGTTCAGCCACCGCGCAGAGACAGAGCTTCTGGACAAGGTTTCCTCCCTCTGCGACAGCCTCTATGAGCGCTGCGGCAAACTGGACTGCGCCAGAGACAAAACCGCCTCCATCGAGGACATGGCCCGCCGCGCCCTCAGCTACAGAGAGTCCGTTCTTCCGGCCATGGCACTTGTGAGAGAGCGCGCCGATATGCTTGAGACCATGGTAAGCAAGCAGTATTGGCCCTATCCCAGCTACGGCAGCCTCATCTACAGAGTATAAATCCATGACTGTTCTCATAGGTAATATCATCGCCCTTCTTGGCTGTACCCTTATGGTACTGGTCGGGCTAATAAAAGAGAAAAGGAAAATACTGTCCGTTCAGTGCGTACAGTTTGCGCTGCAGGGCGCTTCAAATCTGATTCTCGGAGGCTACAGCGGCTTCATTGCCAATATTGTCAGCATTTTACGCAATCTGGCCTTCAACAGATTCAGGGTTACACTGTGGCTGAAGATTTTCTTTGTTGCTCTGCAGCTCCTGCTGTCAGTGGGCACACTGTCCTCAGACCTTATAACCTGGCTGCCTCTTTTTGCCGCAGTGCTATTCACATGGTTTCTGGATCTTCAAAGCGAGGTTCATCTTAAAATAGTCATTCTGATAGCTCAGGTAATGTGGCTTGTTTATGACTTTGTGCATATGAACTATGTGTCGGTTGCCTTCGACCTTTTCACAATGGTCTCCACCATCGCAGGCATATTTCTCATCCTCCGTGACAGAAGAAATAATTCAGAAGATATAATTGCAGAAAAATGATGCATTTTGTTTCAAAATCGTTCATTTTTTCTTCATTTGTCAGTCACATTCTTCGGATAATATAAAACTGCAAACAGCGATACCCGATATTAACCGGATATATTGACAGTTTGCACCTCCTCTCTTCTTTTTCTTTTCTTACACTCCCAAAAAATCAACGAAAAAACCTCAGCACTTTTCAGTGCTGAGGTTTTTTCGGTATATACCAAGATAATCCTTATATTATGTCAACCATGGTTTTACAGCTCATCCGCGGTTTCGGCATCCTCATCGTCATAGTTATTGCCGTCAACAGCAATATTCTCCCGGTTGAACACCCGGTTGGCATGGCGCTGCTGCTCGATAAGGTCGCTCAGAAGCTCCTTGGTCTGCCGGGGATGCTTGATATGCTTTATCTCGAACTTTTTCATGGTCTCATCGGAGGAGTGGCACACAATTGTGCCTATACCCAGAATGCGTTGGCCAAGACTGCGCTTCAGGGTAATATCAATAATTCGGTAAAGGCGCACCTCATCCTCGGTGGTGTTGAGAAAGCCTGTGCGGATATAAAGGCACTTTTCCCCAAGAATATACTTGGTAAAGCTCAGAGGCAGACCCAGAAAGGGTCTTTTGCGGTCTTGCCAGAGTATGTCCATATAATTTGCGCTCCTTCCTTTTAACTTAAACTGATTATACCACACTTATTTTCATTTGTCACTTCAGCAATTTAACTTCCACAAGATTGCTGTGCTGGGGATTGCCCCTCGCATAAGGAGTTGGACGCAGGCTTGTGAGAACATTGATGCTGCCGCCGTGGTCTGTGCCGTCTCTGTCCGGAGCATACCATGCTCCCTGAGAAAGAGCCGTTACCCCCGGCATTATTTTATCTGTTACAAAAGCACTGACAATAAGCTTTCCCCGATCATTGCTTACAAGCACCCTGTCCCCCTGTGATATCTCTCTTTTTTCCGCATCCAGAGGATTGATCCAAAGGCGTCTCGGTTCCATGGCCTCCAGAGACTTGTTGTTATCATGAATGCTGTGGCAGCGCCGAAGAGTATGGAACCCGATAAGCTGCAGCGGCCATTTCCCGCGGAGTTTATCCCTGGGCCCCTCATAGGGCTCCACATAGCGGGGAATGGCAGGAAAGAAATCCTTATATTCAGTTATGTAAACCTTTTTGGAGAACAGCTCAATTTTGCCGCTTGGGGTATTGAAGGGGTATTTCTCCGGGTCCTCGCACTCCTTTTCAAAAGCCGTAAAAGGCTTATTGTTCATGTAGCAGAAAATGCCGCCCTTTGAAAATTCCTCATAGCTAGGAAGCTCCTCTTCCCTCAGACGCAAATCCTCATAGATATACCTGAGCCATTCACCTGCACTTCTGCCCTCGCTGAACTCATCTCCGAGGCCAAGTCTCGCAGCAAGCTCGCTGAGCCAGTCATACTCAAAGCGGCATTCCCCCAAAGGCTCCACTATTTTCTTCGCAAAACCGATAAAATCTCCGTATTGCCACGGAAAAGCAATGTTGTCCTGCTCAAGGGGCGAGACACCAGGCAGAAGAATATCGGCGAAACGGGCGCTGGAGGTCATGAACAGGTCCGAGCAGAGGATAAACTCGCATTTTGATGTGTCCTTCAGTATCTCCGCGGTCTTATTTATATCTCCGTGCTGGTTAACAAGGCAGTTTCCCGCCAGATTAACGATCATCTTTATGTCCGAAGGAAGTCGTTCTCCTCCCTCAACACCGTCCAAGGCTCCCATTTCATGGCCTCGCACTACAGCCTCCGTCCAGGTATAGGCCGCTATTGACATAGGAAATGGATTCTTCACCTTGGGAAATACGGGGTTTTCATGCCCTCGGCAGAAGCCGTTGCCGCAGGCCCAGCCGCCCCATATGCCCACATTTCCTGTGATGCAGGCCAGAAGTATGCCGCCTCTCGCACTCTGCTCTCCATAGGAATGGCGCTGAGCACCAAGCCCCTGAATAAGAGCGGCAGGTTTTGCCGAGGCATAACGCACAGCCAATGAGCGGATGGTTTCGGCAGGAACACCGCAAATTTCTTCAGCCCACTCCGGGCTTTTGGGACATCCGTCCGTCTCCCCCAGAAGATAGCTGAGACAGCTCTCACTGCCATCTATACCGTCGGGCATATGCTCAGGGTCAAATCCTATGCAGCAGCGGCTCAGAAAATCTTCATTATGTAAACCTTCTGTATAAATTGTGTAGGCCATGGCATCCAGCATTGCTGCATCGCTTGCCGGGCGGATAGCTATCCATTCCGCGCCCAAACGTTCCACTGTTGCACTGCGTCTGGGGTCCACAACAACAATAGGAATGCCTTTTTTCTGCGCCTTCTGCAGATAATCCATCGTGGCACAGTCAAAGCGGCTGTCCGCCGGATTATGTCCCCAGAGGATGATAAGCTCGCTGCTGAGCCAGCTTTCAGGGCTGTTGCCTGTGACGCTTGTTCCGTACATAAGCTCTGTGGACTTTGTCATGCAGGCAGAGGAATAGGAGTTATAGCGTCCCAGATAGCCTCCGTCCAGAGCAAGCAGCCGACGGGCAAGCCCGGTTCCCTCTATGAGTCCGGACATACCTGTGGCATAGTTCACATATCTGGAGCCGGGTCCGTAGCTTTCCCTGATGCGAACCCACTCAGCGGCTACGGTATCCAGAGCTTCCTCCCAGCTTATGCGTCTGAAGCGTCCCTCTCCCCTTTCGCCTGTGCGAATCATTGGATAGAGCAGTCGCTCGCCTTCGAGAAAGGTCTCGTGGCAGTGGAGCCCCTTCGGGCAGGCGGTGAGGGGCACTCCCCCGGTCTCCTCGGGAGACGGGCTGCTTATCCTTACTATTTTGCCGTCCCGGACATGGGCGCGCAAAAGGCAGCGGCCTCCACAGTTATTGAGACCGGTGGTCTCTATTATCTTCTCTTCGCTCATTACTCCACCGCCTTTTACACTTTTCTTCAATATACCACAGTCCGCTCCATAATAAAACAATTTTCCTTATTATTCCCCGTGGAAGCCTTGCTCTTTTATTAATAAGGTGCTAAAATAACTAAAATTATGCTCTTTTTGGAGGAACACCGTGAAAAGATTTTTCTGCGTATTTCTGACGCTTCTTATTTTGATGGGCTCCACCGCCGTTTTGGCCTCTCCTGCCACGGATACGGACCTTGTCCACATAGATTATCCCAGCACGGATACCGACCTGCCCCCTGTGGAAAGCGCGGCTCCCAGCCCCGAAGTGGAGCTCAGCGGATGGGATGCTCTCATCGCCGAGTTTCTTCAGGCCTGCAAAATTGACGAAAAAACCGTCAGCTTTGCTTATTACAATACCGTTACCGGGGAAGAGCATTATTTTCAGGGCGACAAGGCCATGACCGCAGCCAGTGTAAACAAGCTGCCCTTGAATATGTATTATGCCGAGAAGCTGTATAACGGGGAAATAAGCTGGGAAACCACCTATAACGGTGTAGCATATAAGCTTGTTCAGGAATACAGTCTCCGCTACTCCAACAATGAGTATACAAACGCTCTCATCGACGCCATAGGAGATTACACCGCCTACAGGAGGGCCATTCTTCCCTATATCGGTCTTACTGAAGAGGATATTGAGTTTGCATACCTCACCGTTAACGAGTTCACCGCTCAGGAGATAATGCACTGTCTCAAGCTTCTCTATGAAGATCCCGATCGCTACCCCGGCGTTATGGACAATTTGCTTTTGGCCACTCCGGGTGAATACTTCGAACAGAAGATTGAAAACTATGATATCGCTCAGAAATACGGCTGGTATGTTCAGGACGGCCATAACTCCATAAACTGTGTAGGTATTGTGGATACCGAGGATCCCATTCTTCTGGCAGTTTTCTCCGATAACTGCAGCATGGGCAAGGAGCTTTTAGGTGAATACTGCTCCCTCATGGTGCGCTACACCGAGGAGAGCACCGCCCAGCGCAAGGAGGCAGAAGCCGAGGCCGAGAAGGAAGTTTCCGAGCCACAGGCGACGGAAGAACCCCGGCCCAGCGAAGAGCCTCTTCCCATCCCCGGTCCCACAGTGGAAGAAAAAACGGAAAATCCCGGTGATACCGAAAACGCCCTGCGCCTTGTGGCCTGCGTCATAGCCTGCGCGGTTATTGCCATCGCCATGGGTCTTGTCAGCCGCCGCAAGAATAAACCCGCCGATTCCGGGGAAGAGCCCGGACACGCCAGAAATCTTGTTTCCATCGTTCTTGGAATTGCCGGCATCATTGCCATTATCGCCACCATTATTCTCTGCTCCAAGGCTCTTGAGGCCAAGCCTGTGATTATGGACGAAAGCAAGGATCCCTCCGCCGTTGCTGTTGACTTTATGTCTCTCGCCCTCTCCGGAGAAAGCAGCGAGGCCGAAAAGCTTCTTCTTGGCAGCAGCAAGCTGGGTCTTGACTCCAAGCCTCAGGACGCTCTCGGCTCCATGCTTTATGAGGCTCTGCTGGACAGCTTCTCCTATGAGCTGAAAGGAGACTGTATAAGAGAGAGCATAGACGCAAGCCAAAGCTTTACCGTTACATATCTGGACCTGCCCTCCATCACCGCTTTGCAGCAGGAAGCCACCAATGCCCGTCTTGCTCAGTATGTGGACGAGGCTCAGAGAGCCGAAGATGTCCTTGCCGAGGACGGCAGCTATCTCCCCGAGGTAGCTATGGCCGCTCTTGAAGAGGTTACCGCCGAGCTTCTTGAGGGCGCACAGAGCCACTATGTGCAGACAGAGCTCACTCTTCGCCTCCGTTATTCCGGCGGTGAATGGAAGGTAATAGCCGACGAGGCTCTCTTCAGTATTCTCTCCGGCAACGCCGCCTACTAAGAAAGGCGGAACAAATGAAACAATTCAAAACAGTGGGGAGCGCATTGGCTGTGTGCCTTTGTCTCCTGCTCGTTGTGCTGATGCTTTTCGCCTTTCTTCGCTGCACCGGCAGCGAAATTATAGGTGCCGGTGAATCCGTCTCAGCATCCATTATGAGCAAATTCGGAATGTTTGTTAACAATTCCGCTGCGGACGCTCTGGAGGATATTACTCCCATAAAAAAAGTGTACCGCCTTGCCGAGGATCTGGTTGTTGCTCCCGAACCTGATCAGAGTCTTTTCGGCATTGCGGAAAGCCCTGAGCAGCTTGACAGCGTAATAGCCTCTGCCGAAAAACTACTGGAGGGTCAGGATACCCTCTTTGACAGTGAAATCCAGCTTATGTCCGGAAGCAAAATCAATTACTATCTGGACGAAACAATTCTGGCTATCACATGGAAGCAGGCTATAAACAGCGCCTGCTACACCTTCTCCGAAATCAAAATCGCTGACGCCAGTCAGTTTCGCCGCTATCTGGCTGATAACACCTTTGGTTCCGGAATCCAGTACCGCAGCTCCGATATGGCTGCCACAGTCAACGCAGTTGTAGCTATGAGCGGCGACTTCTATAAGTTCCGCCCCATGGGCATAGTGGTCTATCAGAGAGACCTTTACCGTACAAGCGTTGAAGCTCTTGACACCTGCTTTGTTGATGCCGGCGGAAACCTTATACTCAAGGACCGCAGTGAAATCCGTGCCCTTGAGTCTGTGGAGGATTTTATCCATGATAATGACATCCTCTTCAGTCTTTCTTTCGGCCCCATCCTTATTAAGGACGGTGTAAATGTCTGCCCCGGAAACTATCCCATCGGTGAGATCCACGACACCTACTCCCGTGCCGCCATTGCCCAGCTGGGCGAAAAGCACTATCTTCTCGTAACCGTCAACTATGAAGGACCATATGTGGCAGCCTCCACCGTGGGGCAGCTTGCTCAGGTTCTTACAGATATGGGCTGTCCCACAGCCTACACTCTTGACGGCGGTCAGACAGGCACCATCGTAATGAACGACGCAGTCATCAATAATGTTGACTACGGCGAACAGCGCAATATCAGCGACATTATTTATTTCGCCACGGCTCTGCCGGACTGAAAGGTGGAAATATGAACAAAATTGCCTACATATTTGAGGACTATGTTATTAACTGGTCCTCCATCATAATCGTCATGGCCGTAGCAGCCGCCATACTGGTTTGCTTTGCCCTCAGCGCAAGAAAGCCCGGCTATTCCATGCCTTTAGCAGTTACTCTGCCCATAGCCATGATTCTTGGCTGTGTGTTTGCCCGTGTTATCCACTGGTACTGCCGCACCGACCAGTACGAGAGCTTTGCTCAGGCCTTCACCGACTTTTCCGTTGGCGGCTTTTCTCTCATCGGTCTTGCTATCGGCTGTTTGCTCGCCGCTTTGATAGTATGGGCAGTAGGGCTCGCCCCCAATATAGGGAAGCTGCTGGACATCATGGCTCCCGGTGCCGCTCTGGCTATAGCCCTTGGAAGACTGAGCTTCCTCTTCAACTATTCCGACAGAGGAAAAATCTTTATTGAGAACGAAAGCAACCGCCGTCTGCCCATAGGCTCTGCCGTTATAAATGCCAGCTCAGGAGCAACGGAGTGGCGCTTTGCCACCTTCTTTGTTCAGGCCATAGTGGCTGCTGTTATATTTATCATCGTTCTTGCCGCCTTTTTCTATTTCTCCCGTCTTGTTCTTAAGAACGGCCGCAGCAGCGCAGGAAATGTATTTTTCCTTTTCCTCATCCTCTATTTCGCAACAGAGATTCTTCTGGACTCCACCCGCTATGATGCCCTTTTCATGCGTTCCAACGGCTTTGTAAGCCTTATGCAGATTTTTGCCGCGGTCATGATAGTATTCCCCTATGTGTGGCTCAGTGTCCGCTCGGTGCAGTTCAACAGGCTCAAGGTCTATCATCCCATTCTTTGGGTGGTTTATCTGGGTTCTCTGGGTCTCGCAGGATATATGGAATACTATGTCCAGCGCCACGGCAATCTCTATATGCTCTCCTACTCCCTCATGGGAGCAGGTCTTGTAGTCTCCATGGTCTGTGCAATAATAATGATGGCAACAACGCTGAAGAAAGAAAAATAAAAGATTCAAGGTCGGACCAAAAGGTCCGGCCTTATTTATGTTCCTATTTTGTAGGGCAGCCCATGGCCGGCCCCCCGGCGCATCATTTCGGCGGCAGCAAGCGGCCGCCCTACGGGTGCGGCAGTGTACATTTATGCATCGTAGGGACCGGCGTCCCCGACGGTCCGCTTTTTATGGCGTGCCGGGTTGTCACGTCCCTAACGGCCCTTTTTGCGGCGGGAGCAAGCCCCCGCCCTACGGCAGGTATCTTTCCGGCTTTAAGCTCTTTTAAAACAGATCCTAAATACGAATAAAAGAGACGGTTTTAAGCCGTCTCTTTTATTCGTTATCCGGCATTTCAATGCTGCCGTTTTCCTTTTCAAATTCTCTGATACACTTATGGATAAGGTGTATAACCTGCTTATTAATGCTGCGTCCTTCATAGTCAGCTATGAATTTCAGTTTGTAATGGGTCTTTTCATCGATACGCAATCCAAGATGCTTGTTGTCCACTTTTCTGCCTCCAGACTTAATATTCCAATCTGAAAAACCTGTCAAAAAACCTTGCCACCGGCGGGGTTCTTTGACAGGCTTAACCCCGGCTGCCTTAATTAAAGACTGCCGGGGTTAATTATTATAAGTTATCTGCTGGCCAGAGCATCGGCGTAGAAGGCATCCATCTCTTCCTTGGTGGGGAAGTTGGCAACGAACATCTGGTTGCCCATGGCGCCGGAGAGTGCGTCGGGAATGCGGTCTATCATCTTCATGTTGGCGGCGTACTTCTCAGCCAGCTCCTCGTTGGAAAGAACGAAGTCCTTGCCGTCGCGGCGGCCTGCGAATGCGCAGAAGTTATGCTCGCCCTGAGGCATGAGGGTGGAGTCGTAGGCGATCATATCAGCCCAAATCTTGTAGACGTTGGTGGAGTGGGCAAAGTTGATCATATCGGGGGTGAAACCGCCGCAGGGGCGCATATTGACCTCGAGAGCGATGATCTGACCGTTCTTGCCCAGACCTTCCATGTCCTGAGTGAGGCGGAAGAACTCAAAGTGTACAAAGCGGCTCTTTACGCCAAAGGCCTTGACGGTGTCGCGGCCGGCTTTGCGGGTGTCTTCGGGCAGCTCCTTGAGAATGTAGAAAAGGGAGTTGTCCTTGTTGTTGACGATGTCCATGATGGAGCCGGGGCTGACATTGCCGGTTTCGAACATGGGCTCGCCTTTGGAGTCGATGATGGCGTCGTAGGAGTTGACTTCGCCGTGGACAAACTCTTCCATGATGTAAAGAG
>JAZNZM010000209.1:0-4903 GCA_045594965.1 Oscillospiraceae bacterium
ACTCCCTCCGATGATATCTGCTGGATCAATAACTGGCACGGAGATATGGACTGCTCCCTCGTGAGAGACTGCACCGACACCGAGATGAGAACCAGAAACACCATGCGTGACGCGCTGGCCTATCTGAAGGAGGCATGCCCCTATGCCTTCGGCGATGCCTATCTCTATGATATAGCTCCCCAGCTGGGCACCAGAGGCAGCTGCCGTATAGGCGGCGACTACCAGATGACCACCGATGACTTCGCCTTTGCCAAAAAGCACGATGACGTTATCGCATGGCACTCTACCATCTGCCTTATAAACGACTGCGCACCCATAGAGATACCCTACAGAGCCATTCTCCCCAGAGGTGTGGAGAACATTCTGGCTCCGGGACGCCACATCTCTGCAGACAATGTGGCCATAGACTGGTGCAACCTTATACCCCAGTGCGTCGGTACGGGACAGGCAGCCGGCGTTGCCGCAGCCGTAGCTGCCGCAAAGGGCACCACCGCAAGGAATGTGGATATACGCACTGTTCAGGATATTCTGGCAGGAGAGCAGGACGTGCCCCTGCCCAGAAACAAGCATACAGACAAGAGCTATACCGAGGTGTGCGAGGAGCATGAGTATGGTCTCTATGCGGAGCTTTCAAAGAAAGCCCGTGAGAAGTCCGGTGCTTTGAAGGACTACAGACAGTGGTAAGGGAATAATGAATAATGGGTGCAGCCGCAGTGCGGCTGTGCCCATTAAGTACGTTAAAAAGGAGGCTGAAGAAATGGAAAAAAGCCTTACACAGAGAATTAAGGACTTTGTGCTCACCGAGGCCAAGATGGACAAGGTGGGCATTGCCGGTATAGAGCGCTTCAATGAGTCCCCCGAGGGACTGCATCCTACGGACTTCCTGCCCGGCTGCAAGAGCGTGATAGTGTTCTGCAAACGCCTGCCCGACGGAGCTGTGAATGCCACTCTGCGCACCTTTGAGGACGAGATGTATGAGCTTCACGGCATTTACGGAGCTTACGGCTATGTGGGCGCTCCCAACTACGAGCTGCTTTTCGCCAATTATAAAATAAGCCGCTTTGTGGAAAAGCTCAGCGGCTGCGCCGCTATGCCCAACACCGCAGGCCCCACCCACGGAGCCAAGATGATGAGTATGCGCCACTGCGCCTACGCTGCGGGTCTGGGTGAGTTCGGCTGGAGCTCTCTGCTGCTCACCCCGGAGTTCGGCCCCAGAAACCGTTTCGGTGCTGTGCTTACCACAGCGGAGCTGGAGGAGGACCCCATGTATTCAGGGCCTAAGCTCTGCGACCCAAGTAAATGCCGCATCTGCGAGAAAATGTGCCCCACAGGAGCCATCCCGCCTTATGAAAAGGGCACTGAGCGTCTTGTGTGTTCCGGCGGCAAGGAGATGGGCTACAGTCAGATAAACTGGGCCAAGTGCCGCATTATGTGCCATGGCACCAGAGCTCAGTTCAACGAAAGCGGCGAGGATCTTGTGCCCAGAAGCATGACAGATCCCCTCAATGAGGATATTGACAGCATCAACGGTTATTTTGTGAAAAATCCCCGCCAGTATTTCCACCAGCACAATCCATCCTGGAAGTGCGGAAACTGTCTGGCATATTGCCCGGTGGGCAATTGGAAGGAGCGCTTTGCCGACACAGGCCTCAGCCATGTGAACACGGCAAGATTTATGGAGGAAGGGGGAGAGGGCAATGACTAACACGGAGCTTATCAAAGATTATGTTCTTAAGCGCTGCGGCGCAGACGACGTGGGCATAGCTCCGGCCTCCGCCCTTCATGATGAGCCTGAGGGTAAGCGCCCTGAGGACATTCTCCCCGGGGCAAAGAGCATCATTGTCTTTCTCCGCAGAATACCGGACGGCGCTTTTCAGGCGGCTTTCCGGGCGCATGAGGACGGCATGGAGGACGCTTTCAGCTCCTACGCCGCCTATGCCAGAGAGCTGACTCCCAACATGAATGTGTTTTTCATGCAGTTTGATATAAGCGAGTATATAGAAACTGCCTTTGGCTTTACATCTACCGCCATACCCTCCGGCCCCATGCAGAATGTCAGCTCCACAAATCTGCCTCTGCCTGCATTTGTAGGCCCAAAGCAGACCTATTATCTCCTCAATGCTCCCAAGGCCGCCATGGCAGCAGGTCTTGGAGAAATAGCATGGAATAATGCCTTTGTCACAAAGAAGTTCGGTCCCAGACAGGTTATAGGCCTTGTTATTACAACTATGGAGCTGGAATATGATGAACCCTATTCCGGCGAAAAGCTCTGCGACCCCTTCGGCTGCGGCATCTGCTCAAAGCTCTGCCCCGTGGGAGCAATTCCCGCTCCCGGCGGAGACAGCGAGGATATGGGTGTATGCGGAAGAGTCTGTGAAGCGGCAAAGCTCAATATCAATGCCTGCGCCGTGGCATCTCTGGCTTTCCGCAGGGAGTTTTCCGGAAAGCTCACCGTGCCGGACCAGATATTGAATAATACTCCCACGGATGAGGAACTTATGATGGCATTTGCAGAGAAGCCTATCAATAACTACTCACTGGGCCACTATCCCAACTACTTCTGCGATATGTGCACTCTCTATTGCCCATTGGGCGGCTGGAAAGAGCGCTTTGGAGACAGAGGACTCTCAAAATTCAATGGGGAGGACCTTGGAAAATGAAAAAGATAATCGTTCATGCCGGCTTCCACCCTGAGGTGGAGCGGGAGTATAAGGGCGAGCATATATACAAGGTGCTCAAGGTGCGCGAAGGCATAGAGGGCAAGGATTACCACACGGGCAGAGCCTTTGGCGGAAAATCCACCTTCTACGGCCTTGATAACGGCGGCTGGATCAAGGATCTTGGCGGCGACAAGTACGAGACCGACTGGACGGCTGAAGAGCGCTGGGGCCGCGTGGAGGAAGTTGAATATGATGAAAGCGGCGAGCTTATTGCCTCCCGTGACCTCGGATTTATGATACTCCGCGTGGACAGATCCAAGGGTCTGCTCTGAAAAAAGAGGTGGAAATATGGAATTTTCCAAGACCATAAAAAACTACATACTGAACACGCTTGATATGGATCTTGTGGGCATTGCCCCCGCCTCCGCTCTCTCCGGCGAGCCTGTGGGCCACCGTCCCGGGGATCTGCTGCCGGGAGCCAGGAGCATAGTCGTTTTCGGCAGAGCCCTTTCCGACGGAGCTATGCAGGCTATGTTCCGTGCCCATGAGGACAGAAAGATACAGGCTCAGAGTGCCTATGCGGCATACTGCGACGATCTGGCGCCAAACTTCCTCCTTGTTAACGACACCTTCCGCCTGTGTAACTATCTTGAGGATAACTACGCTGCGGTGGCAATGCCCCTGCCTTTCAACGTGCAGCAGAGCATGGTGCCGGATAAATATCCCGGCAAGTATTTTGCGGATCCCTACGGACAGGGTATGCCTCTTGATATCTGGAAGGCTGCCATGGCCGCCGGAATAGGGGAGTTCGGCTGGAGCAACCGATTTGTCACAAGAGAGTATGGCCCACGCCAGATGCTCTCTGCTGTACTCACCACCCTTGAGCTTGAGCCGGACGGAGCCTATGCAGGAGAACCCATCTGCCTTGGAGAAAGCTGCGGTATCTGCGCAAAGGTCTGTCCTACCGGGGCAATCCCCGGCCATTGCAGCGGCAGCTGCACTGTGAAGGCGGTGGAGGGCCGAAGCGTGGAAGTGGCCGAAATAGACCCGGCTGCCTGCACGGTGGCTGCCTTGGGCATGAGAAAGGAATTTCAGGGCCGTGTGCCTGTTCCTGACCTTATATTGCATAATGAGCCGGGGGAGGATGAGTTGGCGGCAGCCTTTGGGAAAAAGCCTGTAAACGGCCTTTCCATTGAGCATTATCCCCGCTATCTCTGCGAGCGCTGCCTTATTTACTGTCCCCTTGGAAATTGGAAGGAAAAATTCTCCGAAACCGGCTTCAGCCGCTTTGACGGAGAAAAAGCTGAATAAATCTGTGAGGTTTTCTTATGATGGGAAACAGCCGCTGGGGCAGCTGGGCCAATGAGCCTGCGCCCATAGACTCAGAGCTTATTAAAAAAGAGTATTCCGCGGACATTCTTGTTACCGGCGCGGGTATAGCCGGTATGAGCTGCGCTCTGTCTGCCGCCCAGCAGGGGGCTAAGGTTATCTGCCTTGAAAAGTTCGGGAAGTATACAGCCCGAGGCTTCAATATCGGAGTATGCAACTCAAGCTATATGAAGTCACGGGGCTTTGAAAACGATGTGGACACCGTGGCGAGAGAGTGGATAAAGCGCTGCATGAACCGCTGCGATGAAACTCTTGTGCGCCTTTTCCTTGAGCGCAGCGGCGAGGCTATGGACTGGCTCATAGAAATGCTCACCCGTCCCGAATACGGAGTGCGTCCTGAGCTTCAGGGCTGCCTATACAGGGGCGAGACCTATTACGAAATAATGGGTTCCCATCTTTTTTATGACGGCCCTGTGAGCCGGGAGGGCAAGTTCGGCGGATTGAACGATGTGATGGAGCCTATGTACCGGGAAGCCCTCAAGGAAGGTGTGGAGTTTATTTTCCACAGCCCTATGGAGCGGCTTATCATGGAAGACGGCCGTGTAGTGGGCGCCATAGCAAAAAACAAAGACGGAGAGTACGTATCTGTCCGTGCCAAAAGCGTGGTTCTGGCAACAGGCGGCATAGGGGGCAACGACGAGATGTGCGAGGACCTCTGCCCCATAGCAAACAGAGTGGCCGCCAAGGTCTGCGGCCCCAAGGGCTGCGATAATGGCGACGGTCACAGAGCCGCCTTGTGGGCAGGAGCCGCTTTCGAGGACGGGCCTTTCCCCACCATTCTTCACCCTCAGGCCAACCGCCATTCAAACTTCTGCTTTCTCTTTGTCCGTCCTGACGGAAAGCGTTTTATGAAC
>JAZNZM010000210.1:0-2690 GCA_045594965.1 Oscillospiraceae bacterium
TCTTGAATGGGTTTTTGGTGACTTTTGTCCCACAACAAAAGTCACCCGCCGGAGGCAATACCCATTCATCGAACCGTGCAGCAGATGTTTATACCGGCGGACTGAGATCAGCCCGCCCTGCGGATGCAGTGCCTTCGTTTCCCTTGGGGCGACGTTTCGCCGCCCCCATACAGTATCAATAGCCTCTGCCCAGATAGCCTTCCAGCATCAGCGTGGCTGCCACGGCATCCACATTTTTTCGGTGGTCCTTCATCTTCCTGCCGTTTGCATGGAGTATGCTGTGGGCTTCTATGCTGCTGCGGCGCTCGTCCCACATGATGGGCTTCAGTCCTGTGGCGGCCTCCAGCAGCAGGGCGAACTCCCGGGTCTTTTCCGCACGGGGACCCTCGCTGCCGTCCATGTTTTTGGGCAGACCAAGGACGAGGGTGTCCACCTCCCGTTTTTTTACCTCGGCGGCGATGGTCCGGGCGGCTCTTTCCGCATTCCACTCATGGAGGGTGAAGGCCTCGCCGCAGAGCATTTTCATAAGGTCGCTGACGGCGATGCCTATTCTCTGATCGCCGTAATCTATTGCCATAACACGCATGATATTAATATCTCCTTTCCTTATAGCCTTCCCCTGGGGGAAGGTGGCCCGCAGGGCCGGATGAGGGACTTTAAGCGAGATTTCCCTCATCAGTCTCGCATACGCTCGACAGCTTCCCCCAGGGGAAGCCTTGTATTGTATTACTTATTTCAATCCAAAGCACTCTCTCACAGGCCCCATAAGATACAGAGAGCCTGTGGCGCAGACCACACCGCTTTTGCCTGCGGCACCCTTGGCCATGCTTACGGCTTCTGCCACGGATGGAGCGGTGAAAACGGGCTTTTTGTATTTTTTCAGCTTTTCCGCCAGCTTTTCGGCCTGGAGGGCTCTGGGGTAGTCAAGACCCACGCAGACGAAGGCCGAGGCCAGAGGCGCGACAGTCTCAACGAAGCCGTCCACATCCTTGTCCGCCATCATAGCGATGAGGAAAACGGTCTTTTTCCCTTCGAAGTAGTAGTCGAGGTTTGCTGCCAGAGCCTGAGCACAGGGCAGATTGTGCCCTCCGTCGGCAACGAAGTAAGGCTTTTCGGAGAGGATCTCGAAGCGGGCGGGCCACTTTACCTCAGCAAGACCTTTCTCCACGGCCTCGGGCTTTATCTTCCACTTTTTCTCCCGGAGTATCTCCACGGCCTCCAGCACGGCGGCGGCGTTGCGGCACTGATGGTCTCCCAGCAGGCTCAGCTTCAGGGGCGTATCGTCGCAGTAGCAGAACTCCTGCCCCTGCAGGTCATCGTAGAGCAGCTCTATCTCGTCATCCTCGGCAATGCGCAGGCTGGCGCCACGCTCACGGCAGAGGGAGGCCAGCAGGGAGATTACCTCTTCGTCCTGAGCGGGATAGGTGGCAACGCTGCCGCCGTGCTTGATGATGCCCGCCTTTTCAAAGGCAATTTCTCTCAGCGTGCTGCCAAGCATATCCGTGTGGTCCAAACCGATGGAGGTGATGAGGGCGCAGTCGGGGCAGTCGATCACATTGGTGGCGTCAAAGCGGCCGCCCAGCCCCACCTCCAGCACCACAATGTCGCAGTTTTTTCTGGCGAAATACTCAAAGCCTATGGCGGTGACTATCTCAAATTCCACGCAGGGCCGGCTCATCTTTTCCGCGCAGGAGCGGACAAATTCCCCGATCTCGGCAAGGTCTTTGTCGGATATTGGCTTGCCGTTTATCTGCATACGCTCATTGAAGCGGTGGATATAGGGGGAGGTGTAAAGCCCCACCTTATATCCCGCTGCCCGAAGTATGGAGGAGAGCATGGCGCAGCAGCTGCCCTTGCCGTTTGTGCCGGCAACGTGGACATATCTGAGCTTTTTGTGGGGATTGCCCATGAGGTTCAGCAGCTCCTCTATCCGTTCAAGCCCGGGCTTGGGCAGGCCTCTGGGACGGGAATGTATGTAATTGAGAGCTTCGGTGTAGGTCATGGAGAGGACTCCTTTTAAAATATTAATCTAAATACCTTATAAGCCTTCCCCTGCGGGGAAGGTGGCACGGCGCAAGCCGTGACGGATGAGGGCTGTCAACATCAGCACCCCCTTCCCGGCGGCGCGCCGGGGTCGTAATATGGGCATAAATTTCAGAATCAAGCCTCTGAACAAGTTCCCTCCTCGCGGCATAGCCGCTGCGGTCGGAGGGGAAGCCTTCCTGTGGTATCGCTACGCGAATTATGTCCAAAATCACAAAATATAGTATATCATCCCCATATACCCTTGGCAAGTATTGTGTATTCCGAAAAAATGCAAAAAAAATCCCCAAAACCCTTGAAAAATCAAGAAAAATCCTTGACCTTTGTCTATGTTTATGCTATATTATATCTTACCTGTCGGCAGATGGGTTTATTTTTGTGCGCTTTTTTTCGGGCGTACAGCTTTATTTCCGCTGATCCGAACAGGGAGGCATGGCTCCCGCAAGGGGTCAAATTTTACAAGGAGGTGCCGAAAATATGGCTAAGGCCGGTGCAAGAGTTAAAATCACCCTCAGATGCAGTGAATGCAAGCAGAGAAACTACAACACTATGAAGAACAAGAAGAATACTCCTGACCGTATCGAGATGAAGAAGTATTGTCGTTTCTGCCGCAAGCACACCACTCATAACGAGACCAAGTAAGCTTC
>JAZNZM010000211.1:0-4556 GCA_045594965.1 Oscillospiraceae bacterium
ATTTTATATTGGCGCTTATGAAACAAAAAGTGACGGGAATTCATCCCGTCACTTTTTCTTAGATGCAGAAATACATTCTTCCACCACAGCAGAGATTGCAAAGGAGGTTTGCTATGCAAAGAGTTGTGCAGAGATTGCCGCCCCCAAGGTCTATCCCTCTGAAGCCAAAGCCGGAGCTTGTGTTATCATAGTAAGCGGCGCCGGACTCAATCTGCTCAAGGAGCTGTCGATACTGCATATTACCCGGACTCATGCGGCAGGCGGTCTGGGCAGACTCCAAAGCTGCAACGCGGTTGCCTATATTGTAGCTGGCAATGGCGTGGAGATAATACCATTCTCCGTCTCTTTGAGATACCGGCACTCCGGAAAGCGCTGTAAGGGCCTCTTGAAAATGCCGTGCACGAATATAGTTTCTTGCCGCTATTATCTCGCTGCGCTCATTATCCGTCTGTGAACCATAGGCGCCGCCATAGCCATAGCCGTAACCATAGCTTCCACCATAGCCTCCGAATGGCTCCTGAGGCTGTGGATTTTTTATTTGCTCATAGGCGGCATTGACCTCGTTCATCTTCTGTGCGGCATACTCATCGCCCGGGTTAAGATCCGGATGGTATTTTTTTGCCAGTTTTCTGTAGGCGGCTTTTACTTCATCGTCGCTGGCATTGGGAGAAACGCCAAGCACCTTATAGGGATCACTTATCAACTTGTGCGTCCTCCTTGTTTTTCTTTATAGCAAGAGCATACTGCTGCCACACACCACTGTAGAGAATATTGCGCATGATATCAACATCCTGAAGCAGGGGGAGCATTTCAAAATTATGTGTACATTCGCCAAGCAGCATTTTGAGGATAAGCCTCTTACCCTCTTCTGTCAAGCCTTCTTCTGCTTTATAGGCGAGAGGATTATATTTGCTGTGCTTTATGTCCTTTTCAAGGTCAACGCAGGCATCCATCATATAAATAAATCTTCCAAGGGATTGTCCAAAGAGACGGATGCGTTCCGCCCAGACGCTTTCCTCAACACAGACAAAAAGCTCGCCCATAAGCTCGGCAAAACAGTTTGCTCCGCCATCGGGGTCAGCCTTACTGCTTTTTTCTATTTCGGATAAGTGGGATATGCATCGCTCTATGGCTTCGCACTGTCTTGGCCATTGCTTTGCAATTACTCTGTAGTGAGCCTCAAGCGCCTTAGCCTGTCCATACCGCAGCAGGTTTTTATCATCGTGCCAGTCGTCTAAGCAATTATGATAGGCCAGGGCCACATTCATATCCGCAGCATAGTCCGTGAATTTGCTCCCCCAGTAAAATCGCCTTTTCAGCGGATGCATTCCGCAGCGGGCCTCTCCTGAGCACTCCTCCGGCTCATACATGGAGCTTAAGAGCATCACAAGAAAGGTCATATCAAAGCTGAGGGTAACCCGACTGAGCTGGCCGTGGCGTTCCTTAATGGAACGGCACAATCCGCAGTAGCAGCCTCTGTATCTTCTCAGCTGCTCCTCACTTAAGGCGGCCACATTTGCTTCAATATAGCCAAACATTTTCTCAGGTCCTCTTCTCAAAGGCGTTGCCGCATTTGCGGCAGGTAACTCTTATCTTGCCCTTACCTCTTGGCACACGAAGCATCGCCTTGCATGACGGACAGCGAAAAAAACAATAGTCCCTGCTCTGCTTACGGCGATCAAGCCAATTGCGAAAACCGTAGACTATCTTGTTTCGGTACTGAAAATATCTGGCGTTTTCAGCTCTGCGTTTTGAGAGGTTTTTGGAGAAAACCCGGAAATAAGAATAAACAATCAGCACAAGACCAATGCCATAGAAAATCCCGCCGCCAATAATTATATCCAGAAGAATACATATCATGGCAGCATAGATGAGGAAACGGGAAAAATGGTCAATGCCATTGCGTCCATACATGAACATTGCAAGTTTTTGTCTCATCAATTATCACCTGAGCATCCTGTTGAAATTTAAACTGTTATCAGTATCTCAGCATATCCCACTAAAGTCAATAAACTAAATGTAAATTTTTCTTTGTTCCTGACATTCAAAATCACTTGTAAATACTATGCTCATGGTGTATAATTCCTACTTGTATGATTTTCATACATTCTGCCAAAGAAAGGAGAGCTTGATTTTGGCAAAAGGCAAGCATCTTTACGGCATGAACGGCGGTAAACACATATTCGGAACTGTAAAGGTCGGCGAAAAAGGACAGATCGTTATCCCTAAAGACGCCCGTGAGGTTTTCGGAATATGCCCCGGCGACACGCTGCTTATATTAGGCGATGAAAGAAACGGTATTATCGTCACAAGGCCCGATGTTATCAATGAGGCTGCTAAAAAAGTATTCGAAAATATAGAAGAAGGTAAATAGACAGTATGGAAAATATCTACGAAAAATTTGGAATTGACAGCAAAATACTTGATTATTCCGAGAAGATCGTTAAGGATCTTAAGTCCCGCTTCGAGGAAATCGATGCTGTCGCGGAATATAATCAGGCAAAGGTCATCAAGGCCATGCATGATAACCGTGTTGACGCTCAATGCTTCGCAGGAACCACCGGCTACGGATACAACGATGCAGGACGCGATACCCTCGAAAGGGTTTATGCTCAGACCTTTGGTACCGAGAGCGCCCTTGTTCGTCCCCAGATAACCTGCGGCACCCACGCTCTCGCTATCGCTCTCAGTGCAAACCTCCTGCCCGGCGATGAGCTTCTCTCTCCCGTTGGCAGACCCTATGACACTCTGGAAGAGGTTATAGGTATCCGTCCCTCCCCCTGCTCTCTGGCAGAGTACGGAGTTAGCTACAACGAAGTGGAGCTTTTACCGGACGGAAGCTTTGACTATGAAGGCATCAGAAAAGCCATAAATGATCGCACCAAACTCATTACCATTCAGCGAAGCAAGGGCTATGCCATGCGCCGCACCCTTTCTGTAAGCCAGATAGGTGAGCTTATCGCTTTCTGCAAAAGCGTGAAGCCCGATGTTATTTGCATGGTTGATAACTGCTACGGTGAATTTGTCGAGACTATAGAACCCAGTGCTCTCGGTGCCGATATGATAGTCGGTTCTCTCATAAAAAACCCCGGCGGCGGTCTTGCTCCCATAGGCGGCTATATCTGCGGCACAAAGGAATGCGTTGACCGCTGTGCATACCGTCTCTCTGCCCCCGGCTTAGGTCAGGAGGTCGGCGCCAGTCTTGATGTTAAAACCAGTCTTTATCAGGGCTTTTTCATGGCTCCCACCGTTGTTGCCGGTGCTCTTAAGGGCGCAATATTCGCCGCGAGACTCTATGAATCTCTCGGTTTCCGCGTTCTTCCTGATGGCACGGAAAGCCGCCATGACATAATTCAGGCTGTTGAGCTTGGTTCTGCAGAAAGAATGATTGCTTTCTGTAAGGGTATTCAGGCGGCAGCACCTGTTGACAGCTATGTCACCCCGATTCCCTACGAAATGCCCGGATACAATGCCGAGGTTATCATGGCCGCAGGTGCATTTGTTCAGGGTTCTTCCATTGAGCTCAGTGCTGACGGCCCCATCCGTGAACCCTATTCCGTATATTTTCAGGGTGGCCTCACTTGGTATCACGCAAAGCTTGGTATCATGATGAGTCTGCAGAAAATGTACGATGCAGGACTTGTAGAAATCAAATAACATCAATATAAAGGAAAGGTTTTTTAGATATGATGTGGTTCTGGCTTTCAATTATAACCCTTCTCTGCTGGAGCGGAAGTGATCTTTTTTCCAAAATCGGCTGCGCCGATTCCAAGGACAAATTCGGCCATCTCAAGATGGTCATGGCTGTAGGCGTAGTCATGGGTCTTCACGCCTGCTATGAAATATTCATCGGCGGCGTCGAGATAAGCTGGAATGTTATCCTCACTTATCTCCCCGTATCCCTCCTTTACATACTCTCCATGGCCATGGGTTATCTTGGTCTGCGCTATATCGAGCTTAGTATCTCCTCCCCCATCTGCAATGCTTCCGGCGCACTGGTGGCCATTTGCGCCATTGTCACCGGCGGAGAGAGCTATCCTCCCCTTGTGCTGGTTGCTGTTGGTCTTGTCTGTGTGGGCGTTATCGGCCTGGGCATTGTTGAAGCCCGCGAAGATGATGAGCTGCGCGCCGCAAGACAGGAGCAGGGCAACTGGAAGTATTCCAAGAGCTGGCTCGCTCTGGCTCTGCCCATTGCCTACTGTCTGCTGGATGCTGCCGGTACCTTTGCCGACAACATCGTTCTTGAGACCCTCAACGAGGACAGCGCAAACGTAGCTTATGAGCTTACCTTCCTCGCCGCAGGCGTCATCTGCTTCATCTACACCATTCTCATCAAAAAGCAGAAGCTCATTCCCAAAATGGAAGCTCCCAAGTATATCGGTGCCATATTCGAGACCGCCGGTCAGTTCGCTTATATCTACGCCATTGCCGACTCCGAGCATCTGGCCATGAGCGCTCCCATTATTTCTGCCTACTGCGTCGCCAGCGTTATCTGGAGCCGCATCTTCCTGAAAGAAAAGCTCTCCAAAAAGCATTACGCCATGATAATTCTGGTC
>JAZNZM010000212.1:0-6075 GCA_045594965.1 Oscillospiraceae bacterium
TGCACACCCGTAGGGCGGCCGCTTGCTGCCGCCACGGGTCGATGTGGGCATCGACCCCTACGAAAAATATGCACCGCATCCGTCATTGCGAGGAGGCCGAAGGACGACGGGGCAATACGTTTCCCATTTGCGGGACTTACATTGCCTCCGGCGGGTGACTTTTGTTATGGGACAAAAGTCACCAAAAGCCCATTCAAGGGAGAAATGTATTTCTCCCTTGAAAAACCCTCATTCACTGCGGAATGTGATAAATCCGTAGTGCCACATAATCGGGATCCTAAGTCCATACAATTTGCCCTTTCCTTCCGCTGCCGCTGCTATGCTGGGCATATGGTTGCCGCGGTTTTTACGGGCGGATAATATCCGCCCCTACGACAAAACGGCACAATGTGCGTTTCACCATCGTAGGGGCGACGTTTCGTCGCCCGCGGGCGATTCGTGAATCGCCCCTACGGCTGCGAGGAGGAAGGTCGGTGTATGCACACCCGTAGGGCGGCCGCTTGCTGCCGCCATATGCAGGCGATTCGTGAATCGCCCCTACAGGGAGGATTCAAATCCCGCAGGTGACCGGATTTTTTTAGTTTAATGTACCAAAGAGGCTGTTTTTTTCTCATTTACTGTGGTATGATAACTGCGTATCATTTCACACATTTTCCAAATCTGACAGAAGGGGTGGAAATTATGGAAAGAAAAGATTTGGCCGCCAGACTTCCTGTGGAATTTCTCAAGGGCGCGAGCCATAAAGCATACGAATATTTCGGAAGCCATTTCCTGCCGGACGGACGCTGCCGCTTTACAGTGTGGGCTCCCCACGCCAAAAAGGTCAGTCTTGTGGGCGACTTCAACTCCTGGCAGGTGGGCGCAACGGAGATGTTCCGCCAGGACACCGGAGAATGGACCTGCACTCTCCCCGGCTTCAGGCAGGGCGATATATACAAATATGCCATCGAATGGCACAGCGGCAAGGTGGTGCTGAAGGCCGACCCCTATGCCTTCCATGCCGAGACCGGCCCTGGCACGGGCAGCAAAATCTGGGATATAGAAGGCTACAAGTGGACGGACAGCCGCTATATGAACGCCAGAGGCAAAAAGGACATTCTCACCCGCCCCATGAGCGTTTACGAGGTCCACATGGGCGCATGGAAAAAAGCTCCGGAGGAGCTTTACCCCAACTACCGCGCTGTGGCGGATGCTCTGGCCGACTACTGCACAGACATGGGCTACACTCATGTGGAGCTTATGCCCATCACGGAGTACCCCTATCCCCCCAGCTGGGGCTATCAGGTGACGGGCTACTTTGCCCCCACCAGCCGCTACGGCACCCCTCAGGACTTCATGTACTTCGTTGACCGTCTCCATAAATCCGGCATCGGAGTCATCATCGACTGGGTCCCCGCTCATTTCCCCAAGGATGCCCATGGACTCGGTATGTTTGACGGCACTCCCACCTATGAGCGCAACGACGAGAAAATGGCCAACCATCCCGAATGGGGCACCCTCATCTTCGACTATCAGAAGGCCCCGGTCAAGAGCTTCCTGCTCTCCTCCGCCGCCTTCTTCATGGACAAATACCATATTGACGGCATCCGCGTGGACGCTGTCAGCAGCATGCTCTATCTCAGCTATGCCAGAAACGGCGACTATACCCCCAACATCTTCGGTGGAGACACCTGCCTTGGCGCCATTGACTTCCTCAAGGATCTCACCACCCTTACCCGCGACAGAGGCGGCATAAGCATAGCCGAGGAAGCCACCACCTATCCCGGCCTCACAAAGTCCGTCAGGGACGGCGGTCTGGGCTTTGACTTCAAGTGGGACATGGGCTTCATGCACGACACCCTTGACTATATGAAGCTGGATCCCATCCACCGCCGCCATCACCACAGCAAGCTGACCTTCTCCATGATGTATGCTTTCTCGGAGCGCTATGTTCTGGCTTTCTCCCATGACGAGGTGGTCCACGGCAAGCTCTCCATGCTCAACAAGATGAGCGGATTTTATAACGACAAGTTCGCAAACCTCCGCTGCCTCTATGCCTACCAGTACGCTCACCCCGGAAAGAAGCATAACTTCATGGGCAGCGAAATAGGCCAGTTCATCGAGTTCGACGAGAAACGTGAGGTGGACTGGTTCCTGCTGGATTATCCCAAGCATCTGGAGATGCAGCGCTTTGTGCGTGAGCTGAACCGCGTCTACCGCTCCAGACCCGCCCTCTATGAAAACGAGATCAACTGGGAGGGCTTCAAGTGGCTGAATGTGAACGACGCCGACAGAAGCTGCATCGCCTTTATGCGAACCTCAAACTCCGGGGAAAAGCTGGTCTGTGCCATGAACTTCACCCCCAGAGACTGGGAGCTGCAGATAGGTCTCCCCGAAAAGGGAAGGCTGTGGCTTGTGCTCAACAGCGATGAGCCCCGTTTCGGCGGCACCGACTATGCCGTCCCCAAACAGATAAAAAGCTCCGGCATGCCCTTTGCCGAGCACCCCGATTCAGCCTTTTTGAAGCTGCCCCCCCTCAGTGCAGTTTATTACACATATAAGGAGGACAAAAAGTGAACGCAGAACTTGAAAAGCTCATCCATCTGAAAGGCCGTGAACAGCTGCCCAATGTTCTTCTGGTAGCCGCTGAGTGTTCCCCCCTCAGCAAGACCGGAGGACTTGCTGACGTTGCAGGCGCTCTCCCCAAGAGCCTCAATGCCCTTGGCTTCGATGCCCGCGTCATCACCCCCTACCACCGCTGCGTAAAGGAAAAATACGCTTCCCAGGTGGAGCACATGTGCGATTTCTACATCAATCTGGGCTGGAGACGCCAGTATGTGGGTCTCGAAAAGCTCAGTCTCGGCGGACTCACCGTCTACCTCATCGACAGCGAGTATTACTTCGGCGACAAGATATACCGCGGCGGTCTGGCAGAGGGCGAGCAGTATGCCTATTTCCAGCGTGCCGTGCTGGAGGCCATTCCCTATCTGGACTTTGTGCCCGATGTGCTCCACTGCAACGACTGGCACACCGCCTTTATGCCCTTCCTCATCAAGACCCAGTTCTATGACAGGATGCAGGCCAATCTGAAAACCGTTTTCTCCATCCACAACATAGCCTTCCAGGGCCAGTTCGGCTTTGACTTTGTTGCCGACTTCCTCAGCGTGGACAGCTATTGGTACAACCACTTCTGCATCGAGCACCATGGCTGCGTCAACTTTATGAAGAGCGCCTGCGTCTATGCCGACAAGATAAACACCGTCAGCCCCAGCTATGCCGAGGAAATCAAGACCGATCGCTTCGGCGAGGGTATGCAGGCTCCCCTCATCTACAGAGGAAAAGACCTCAGCGGCATCATAAACGGTCTGGACACCGATGTATTCAACCCCGAGACCGACCCCGACATTCCCTTCAACTACTCTCTCGAAGACCTCACCGGCAAGGCAAGCTGCAAGCTCTCTCTCATAGAAGAGCTGGGTCTTGAGATTGAGCACGATACTCCCATCGTTGCCATGGTCACCCGTATGACCAGCCAGAAGGGCTTCGACATAGTTCTGGAGGCCATTGACTCCATAGTGGCCGCAGGCGCTGCCTTCGTGCTGCTGGGAAGCGGCGATCCCCGCTATGAAAAGGCCATGCGCGAGTGCGAGCTGCGCCATCCCGGCAAGGTCTGCGCCTACATCGGCTACAGCGAGGCTCTTTCCCACCGCATCTATGCAGGTGCCGACTTCCTGCTGATGCCCTCCGCCTTCGAACCCTGCGGTCTCAGCCAGATGATTGCCATGCGTTACGGCACTCTCCCCATAGTCCACGAGGTGGGCGGCCTTCGCGACACCGTAAAGGGCTACAATGAGTACACCGGCGAGGGCAACGGCTTCTCCTTCGAGGAATACTCCGGCGGCATGCTCTATGAGGCTGTGCGCTATGCCCTTGAGATATATGCCGACCACGAGAAATATGCTCAGCTGCAGGCCAATGCCATGGGCACCGACTTCGGCTTCGGCCCCTCCGCAGTGGAATACGGCAAGCTCTTTGTCTCTATTCTTGAGGAAAAGGCTCAGGAATTCGAACACTATCCCTTTTGATGAAGTCTGCCGCATGCCTCTCGGCGCTCCGGCCTGTGGGCAGACGATCAAACTCAGCGTAAAAGCGCCGGACACCGCAGAGGAGCTCTTCCTTGTAATCGGGGAGGACAAGCTCCCCATGAGCCGTAAGGGCAGTCACTTCGAGGTGAGCTATACCGCTCCTGAAGAGCCCTGCGTGCTGTGGTATTACTTTGAGCTGCCCGGCGGCGCCTGCTTTGGCCCTCAGGGTCTGAGAAGCGGCTATGCAGGCGGCTGGCAGATGACCGTATATGACGCCGCCTTTGAAACCCCCGGATGGTACGAGGGCAAGACCATATACCAGATATTCCCCGACCGCTTTGCACGGGGCAGCAAAAACCCCAAACGGGGCATTAAGCAGCACCGGGACGCAGGCCGTGAGATTGAATATCACGAGGACTGGGAGGAAAAGGCCAAGTGGCAGGGCATTGGCGGCAAGGACTACTGCCCCAACGACTTTTTCGGCGGCAGCCTTGCGGGTATCACCGAAAAGCTGGACTACCTCAAGGAAATGGGCGTTGATGTTATTTACTTAAACCCCATCTTCGAGGCCGACTCCAACCACCGCTACAACACCGGAGACTATAAAAAGATAGACCCCATTCTGGGCAATCTGGGTGATTTCAAGGCTCTTTGCTCCGCCATGGAAGAAAGAGATATGCGCCTTATTCTGGACGGCGTGTTCTCCCACACCGGCGATGACAGCATTTATTTCAACAAGTACGGACGCTACGGCGGCGTGGGCGCTTACCAGAGCAGAGAGAGCGCCTATGCATCATGGTTCGATTTCGAGAAGTATCCCGATAAATACCGCTGCTGGTGGAACTTCAAAAGCCTGCCCGAGGTGAACGAGAATGACCCCGCATGGCAGGAAGCCATAGTCACAGGCCGCTACAGCGTTGTGAAAACATGGCTGCGCCGGGGTGCTGACGGCTGGCGTCTGGATGTGGCGGGCGAGCTGCCCGACGAGGGGCTGGGGCTTATCCGCACAGCCGCCAAGAGCGAAAGCAGCGAGGCCCTCATCCTTGGCGAGGTCTGGGAGGATGCCACCACCAAGCAGAGCTACGGCAAAAACCGCACTTACGCTCTGGGCAGGGCTTTGGACAGCGTTATGAACTATCCCCTGCGCACAGCCCTCACGGATTTCGTTCTGGGCAAGGCAGACGGAGCCCAGACCCGTGACTTCCTCATCGGTCAAAAGCTGAATTACCCTGCACCCATGTACCGCTGCCTCATGAATCTTCTGGGCAGCCACGATACTCCGCGCATACGCACCCTTCTGGCTATGGGTCATGACGGAGGCGGTCTCACAAGAGAGCAGCAGGCCGCGATGAAGGCAAGCCCCGAACAGCTTCAGCGAGGCAAGGCTCTGCAGCGCCTTTGCGCTGCCGCTGTGTTCTCCCTGCCCGGTATGCCCGCCCTTTACTACGGCGATGAGGAGGGCATGGAGGGCTTCCGTGACCCCTTCTGCAGAGAAACCTACCGCCGGCAGGAGAGCGACACCAGAGAGTATTACAGCTATCTCATGAATCTCCGCAGGGACAACCCCGGACTCAGCCGCGGTGATGTGGCTTTTGCTGCTCCCGATGCCGACACTCTCTGTATCCTTCGCTTTGGCGAAGGACAAAGCTGGCTCACCACCATCAGCAGAGCATGGGAGCCAAAGCGCCTGCGCATAGCTCCGGAGATGTTCTCCGGCGCCCTTCGCGTCGACATAAATGCCGCGTTTGGGGGTGCGGATATTTATCTGGAGGCTCTCAGCGCCGATATAAGGAGGATAAAGTGATATGAGTGATAAAAAGCTTCACATGGAAGAGAGCATCAGGGCCTTTTTGAAGGACATCGAGGAAACCCAGTCCGACAGTATAATCGGAATGCTCCATCCCTCCTTTGTTGACTGCGACCCGGAGGAGTCCACTCTCACCCTGAGCTATCCTGCCATGAAATGGGAGCGCAATCCCCTCAATGTTATGCAGGGCGGCGTTGTGGCCAC
>JAZNZM010000213.1:0-3046 GCA_045594965.1 Oscillospiraceae bacterium
GACACAAAGACCTCGGCCATGTCGGCAAGAGCCTTGGCGAACTCGGGATCGTTCTTCTCCTCGCGCTTGTCAAAGCGGAGGTTTTCCAGAAGCATGATCTCTCCGCCCTGCAGAGCGGCAGCCTTGGCCTGAGCGTCAGCACCGATGGTGTCAGCGGCAAAGATAACTTCCTTGTCCAGAAGCTCAGCGAGACGCACTGCCACAGGGGCCAGAGTCAGCTCGGGCTTGACCTCGCCCTTGGGCTTGCCAAGGTGAGAGCATGCGATAACAGCTGCGCCCTGCTCCAGCAGATAAGAGATGGTGGGGATGGCAGCACGGATGCGCTTATCGTCGGTGATAGCGCGGGTGGCCTTATCCTGAGGTACATTGAAGTCGCAGCGAAGCAGAACCTTCTTGCCCTTCAGGTCGATGTCATAAACGGTTTTCTTGGAATAGTTCATAATATCTCCTTTTGATCAAAGATAGAATTTTTAATTATTTGAAATACCCACAGGTATTGTCGTGCAAATTATTTGGAGCGATTTTGGCCCTTCCGTGCAAGGTTCCTCTTTTCAGGCCATGCTGCCCTCGCCGCAGAGACCGGGGAAGCCCTGCTGCCTGAGAGCCTCATAGCAGAGTATGGCAACGGAGTTCGCCAGATTAAGACTTCTCACATCGCTGAGCATTGGGATGCGGATGCAGCCATCGCGGTATTTTTCACGGAGAGACTCAGGGAGACCTGCGGTCTCCTTTCCGAACATGAGCTTCACATCTCCGGAAAAATCCACCTCGGCGTAGCTTCTGGGCGCCTTGGTGGTGGCAAGGTAGAGATTTTCGTCGCCGTTGCGCTCAAAAAACTCTTCAATATTCTCATATACTGAAATATTCACAAACTGCCAGTAGTCCAGTCCTGCCCGCTTCACAGCCTTGTCGGAAATATCGAAGCCCAGAGGCTTTATCAGATGCAGTCTCGCCCCTGTGCAGGCGCAGGTACGGGCAATGTTGCCGGTGTTCATGGGGATCTCCGGCTCCACAAGAATAATATCTACCATTGCTGCCTCTCAGGCCCCTTTATTGTAGGCCTTATTTCAAACGTTCCATACAAGTCAGTATTATATCGCAGATTATTAGAAAATCAAGTGAAAAGTTGGAATTTCTCAAATATTTTATGCAATTTTTGAAGTTTTTATTGTACTTTGGGTGCAAAATATCTTTATAGCTTGCAAATGACTGCCTATGGAATTATAATTGCAGCAGGAACATTTCAGTCCAAAGGAGATTCCCCATGCCCATTTTATATATAGTTGTACCCTGCTATAACGAAGAGGAAGTTTTGCCCGAATCCGCACGGGTGCTGCGCATGAAGCTTCAGAGTCTCATAAGCCGCGGCATGATCGCAAATGAAAGCCGTCTCCTCCTTGTTGATGACGGCAGCCGCGATCGCACATGGCAGATAATCAGCATGCTCTGCAGAGAAAACGAGCACATCTGCGGTCTGCGCCTTTCCAGAAACCGGGGACACCAGAACGCCCTTATGGCAGGACTCATTACCGCAGCCGAGCACTGCGATGTCACCGTGTCCATAGACGCCGATCTGCAGGACGATGCCGACGCCATAGACGAGATGATCGAGAAATACCGCGAGAAAGCTCCCATCGTGTGCGGTGTGCGGAAAAACCGCGACAGCGACACCTTTATGAAGCGCTTCACCGCCCACGGCTTCTATTTCCTCATGAACCTTTTCGGCAGCAAAAGCATTTTTGACCACGCCGATTTCCGCCTTATGAGTTCATTTGCAGTTAAAAAGCTGTGTCATTTCGGTACGGATGACCTCTATATCCGCGGTCTCATCACCCGTCTGGATCTGCCCATCGAGAAGGTTTACTACGACCGTCTTCCCCGAACCGCAGGTGAGAGCAAGTATTCCCTCAAAAAGATGCTGGCTCTTGCAAAGCGTGGTTTTGAAAGCAAAAAAATGCAGCCCGCTGCCACCATGATGGTGGGCGAGCTGTATATCGGCGAAGAGATCATTAAGTAGGGGCCGGCGTCCCCGACGGCCCGAGGCCATGGGAAAAGGAGAGTTGGTATCATGACTGCAGGCTGCACCCTCTGTCCCCGCGCCTGCGGGGCGATCAGAAAAGAGAATAGTCCCGGGGGCTTTTGCGCCTCTCCCTCCCTTGCCACGGTAACACGGGCAGCCCCCCACTTCGGTGAAGAGCCCTGCATAAGCGGCACAAGGGGCAGCGGCACGGTGTTTTTCTCCGGCTGCAATCTCCGCTGTGTCTTCTGCCAGAACCGCAAAATAAGCCGGGGAAGCGAAGGCAGAGCTGTGGACGCAGCCGGACTGAGAGACATTTTCCTGAGGCTTTGTGACCGTGGCGTGCATAATATAAACCTTGTCACCCCAACTCATTACAGCAATATCATTGCTGAGGCTCTCAGCGGAGTAAAGCTGGGCATCCCTGTTGTATGGAACTCCTCCGGCTATGAGAGCGTGGAAACTCTCCGCTCTCTTGAGGGGCTTGTGCAGATTTATATGCCGGACTACAAGTACTCCGATCCTGCTCTGGCAAGGCGCTGGTCAATGGCGGAGGACTACCCCCAAGTGGCTCTTGCCGCAATAGAGGAGATGTACCGCCAGCGGGGTGAATTTGTTCTGGACGGGGAGGGAATAATGCAGAGCGGTGTTCTCATTCGTCACCTTATCATGCCCGGGGCAGCGGAAAACACCCTGCGCTGTATAGACGCAATTGAGGACAATCTGCCTGCCGACAGGATAATTTTCAGCCTTATGGCTCAATATACCCCCATGCCGGGGCTGGAAGCCTATCCCGAGCTGTGCCGCCCCATTACCCCAGAGGAATATGAACGCTGCCGCAGCTATTTTGATTTTTCCGACATTGTTTACGGCTTCAGCCAATCCCCCGAGGCTGCCACCGATGAAATGATACCGGATTTTGACGGAACAGGAGTTTGAAAAAATGAAGCTTCGCAACATGACAAGCATATATCTTCTCCACGGAGACGAAATACTTCTCCTCTTCCGTCGCGGCTCAAGAGTTGCCGA
>JAZNZM010000214.1:0-3326 GCA_045594965.1 Oscillospiraceae bacterium
AAATCATAATATACCGCCCATGGCGGATTGTCAAGTGCCATACCCGCCCATCCCGTAGGGCGGGGGCTTGCTGCCGCTGTTTGCGGGACGGGAAACCCGTCCCCTACAAAGTAAACCTTGCATTGTGCGTTTTCCGTCGTAGGGCGCGTCGCCCCCGGCTCGCCACAAACCGCACCGCAGCCGTAGGGCGGGGGCTTGCTCCCGCCGAAAAACGGGCGGATGATATCCGCCCCTACGATAAAACGGCACAATGTTCGTTTACCGTCGTAGGGGCGATTCACGAATCGCCCGAGCCGCCATATGCGGGCACCAACCCTCTACTCCGCTTCCCTCTCCCAGCGGCACAGCTTTGCCCCGGGATAATAATGCTCCAGTATTGCCTCGCAGCTCTCCCCGGCCTTTGCCATGGCGTTGGCTCCGTACTGGCTCATGCCCAGTCCGTGGCCATAGCCTGCAACGGAGAACAGGAAGCTCTGCCCCGTCCACTTCAGCTGAAAATCCGTGCTGCGCAGGGAAAAAATCTGGCGCATGGCAAGACCGCTTATCTCCTGCCCCCCGATATTGATGCTGCCCACCCTGCCTCCTGCCGAGGGCGTCACCGCGCCCAGCCAGCTGCCCGGTTCTCCCTCCAGACTCAGAGTGGGAAAAATTCGGCCTATGCTCTCCCGAAACTCCTCCGGGCTCACCTCAACACTGCTGCGTATGTTTGAAATATCCTCTTCGGTTTCGGGACTGCCCACGCTTACGAGATAGGGCAGCGGATTCAGAAGCTCCGCGCTGTGCTCCGTTGCTCCCAGAGAGCAGGAGTGGAACATTGCCAATATGGCCTCGTCCTCATAGCTCAGATACAGCCCATCGCTGTCCTCCACCGCCGAAAGCAGTTTTGCCCTGTATTCCCCTGCTGCCGCGCCCCAGCTTTCCTCCATTTCCCCAAGCTCTGTCCCTGCGGCGCAGCAGGAAGAGGAAAGGCAGATGTCCGCATCGGGATGGCTGTTCTTGCCATGCTCACGGCAGTACAGGGCATAGCTCCTGAGGGCCACCGCCTGAGCCTTCAGCGCCTCACTCCCGAAGGAGGCAGGCATCTCTCCCGCCAAAGCCATGGGCAGATACTCTGCCATGCTCATCTCCCGGATCTCGCCCTCCGCAAGCACACGGAGAGTGATTTCCTTATCTCTCATCCCGGTAAAAGTCTTTTCCGCCTCCCCTTCACCTACCGCTCCGGCAAGCTCTGTGCGCTGCGGGGGATAGTCACCATTCCCCTCCTCTCCGGGACGGGGAGACAGGGTAAGAGCCATCAAAAAGGCCACAAGCACCGTTAAAAGGGAGAATATAAAGGCACGAAGCAAGACCAGACCTCCAAATCACTTGACGGATAGGGTCAAGGGGTATAAAATGTTTTGTATTCCATCTCCACTATTTTATTTGGACGGTTTTGATATTATGCGCACTGTTAACGCTTTTACATTGACCCTTGCCAGCTTCGTGGCAGGTATATTCGGCTTCTTCCTCCGCTGGCTTCAGAATCTCAACGGCTTTGATGACAATGGCCTTGCCGTTCCCGGCGCCAACATCACCGCTGTCTTCGTGGTTTACACCCTCATAGTCATTCTGGCCTTCGTCCTTGAGGAAAAGATCCTTTTCCGCAAGCTCCACCGCAGCAGCCTTGCTGCCGAAGCCCTTAAGATGCCCAACTTTGTCATCCGCGCCCTTTCATGGGTGATAGCCGCCATCATGGTACTGGGCTGCCTCATCTATATGTTCTCCTCGGACTTCTCCCGCTTCCCCGGCATGCAGCGCATCACAAGCGCCCTCGGCATCTTCGCCGGCCTTTCCATACCCTTCATCTTCGGCGGCAAAAGCGAAAAAGAAGGCGGTCACGGCACAGTGGCCTCCCTCATCCCCGTGCTTTTCGGCTGTCTCTGGCTGGTCACCA
Source organism: Oscillospiraceae bacterium (assembly GCA_045594965.1). GTDB lineage: Bacteria > Bacillota > Clostridia > Oscillospirales > Oscillospiraceae > SIG459. Next base: position 1,934 of record JAZNZM010000214.1, read on the forward strand.
GCTACCGCATTCAGTCCGAAAATCCCATTCGCTGGGCCTACGCCCCGTCCATGCTGGCCATAATCGCCCTTTTACTGAGCTTTTACTACATTGCCGCCTATTTCTACGGCAAGCCCAAACCGGGCCGCTGCCTCTTCGCCCTGCAGCTGTGCTCCTACCTCTGCATCATCACCCTCATTGACGGCCACTCTCTGGCGGAAACCCTCATTTTCGCCTCCGGAGCAGCCGCAGCCCTTTGCCTCCAGTTCTCCATCCTCCACAACGCTGTCACTCCCCCCGAAGTCCCCGAGACCGTGGAAGAGGCTCAGGAATAACAAGAAAACTGCCCCTCGGGTATTCCACGGGGCAGTTTTTTCATGGGGAGTATTCAAAAGGAGTATTTCAATGCAAAAGGAAAATTTTCAGCTTAAAACCGATGCCCTTATCTCCGCTCTGGGAGATGAGAAGCCCACCCTTCTGCTCCACAGCTGCTGCGGCCCCTGCAGCAGCTATGTTCTGGAGTATCTGAGCCGTTATTTCGATATCACTCTGCTTTTCTACGGCCCCAATATCCAGCCCAGAGAGGAATACGAGCTTCGCCTTGCCCACCAGCGTCAGGTGCTGGAGCACATTCCCGTTAAAATGATGGAATGCGACTATGAGGGCGAGGCCTTCGATGCTGTTGCCGGGGGCTTCGAGTCCGAGCCTGAGGGCGGCAGCCGCTGCACACGCTGCTTCGCTCTGCGCATTGAGGAGACCGCACGAAGAGCCGCCGCAGAGGGCTTTGACTATTACTGCACCACACTCTCCGTGTCCCCTCACAAGGACGCCCAGCGGATAAACGCTCTTGGGGAACATTTCGCCCAGGTTTACGGACTTAAATGGCTGCCCTCGGACTTCAAAAAGCGGGGCGGATATCAGCGCAGCATAGCCCTGAGCAGAGAATGGGAGCTATACAGGCAGGATTACTGCGGCTGTTTGTACAGCAAGGCAGATGCACAGCACCCGTAGGGACGATTCACGAATCGCCCGGGGCGGAACGGTCAAGACCGTTCCCTGCATTTTTTGGGAAATTTAAAAGTTCCATGAATAATCATTCCTTTGGTGGAAAAGCTAACAGCGAATCCAATATTCAAAGGAGCGGAATTATCATGCTTATGGATCGCATCGCCCTTGTTCTCGCCATTATCGGCGGCCTTAACTGGGGTCTCGTGGGCCTTTTCAGATTTGACCTTGTGGCCTACATTTTCGGCGGTCAGACCGCTACGGTCAGCCGTATTGTCTACGCCCTGGTGGGACTTGCTGCCCTCTGGTGCATCACTCTGCTGTTCCGCGGCAGACTGGTGGACGAGGCAGAATAAAATCAGGCGCCGCACCAAATTCGGTGCGGCGTTTTTTATTGACATTATTCCCG
>JAZNZM010000215.1:0-19447 GCA_045594965.1 Oscillospiraceae bacterium
CTCATTTAAGATAACAAATATCTCGACATTTGTCAATACTTTTTTTGAAAAAATTTTTAAAAGTTTTTTGACCTCCGAACACCGCTAATTATGCCTTCGAGGAAGCCATTGTGAACATTCTGTAAAAAGTGGCAAATTCACTTTGATTCAACCGAAAAATGTATTATACTCATTTTCAGTAATTAACGGGGAGATTTACCATGCTCAAGCTAAAAAACATCAAAAAAGACTATACTGCAGGCAACAGCACCGTTCAGGCGCTGAAGGGCATAGATCTGCAGTTCAGAGAGAGCGAGTTTGTTGCCATACTGGGCCACTCAGGCTGCGGCAAGACCACCATGCTGAATATTATCGGCGGTCTTGACCACTACACAAGCGGAGATCTGATTATCAACGGCCGCTCCACCAAGGACTTTTCTGCAGGAGACTGGGACAGCTACCGCAACCATTCCATCGGCTTTGTGTTCCAGAGCTACAATCTTATCCCACACCAGAGCGTTCTCAGAAATGTTGAACTGGCTCTTACTCTGTCCGGTGTCAGCAAGACGGAACGCCGCCGCAGAGCACAGGAGGCTCTCACCAGAGTGGGCCTTGCAGACCAGATGAAAACGCGCCCCAACCAGCTCTCAGGAGGCCAGATGCAGCGCGTTGCCATAGCCCGCGCACTGGTCAATGACCCGGACATACTCCTTGCGGATGAGCCTACAGGCGCTCTGGACAGCGAGACCAGCATTCAGGTGATGGATATTCTCAAGGAGATTTCCAGAGAGAAGCTGGTCATCATGGTCACCCATAATCCGGAGCTGGCAGACAGCTATGCCACCCGTATAGTGCGTCTCAGGGACGGCGAGATCGTGGATGACTCGCTTCCCTTCGAAACCGATGACGAAGTTCCCGCGCCGCGGGATAAGCGTATGAAAAAGCCCTCCATGAGCCTTTTCACTGCCTTTTCCCTTTCTCTTAACAACCTGATGACAAAAAAGGGACGCACCATACTCACGGCCTTTGCCGGCAGCATAGGCATTATAGGCATTGCTCTCATTCTCTCCCTGAGCACCGGCATCAACAGCTATATTGAGCAGGTGCAGCAGGACACTCTTGCCAGCTATCCCATCACCATTGAAGCTGAAACCCTGGACATGGGCGCGCTGATGCTGAATATGATGGGCGCCAACCACGATGGCGAGGAAGCCGCTCAGCGCGAAGAGGACCGTGTTTACCCCTCAACCATTATGTACAACATGATGGATGCCATGCTCCATATGGAGACTTCCACAAACAATCTGGTGGATTTCAAGCTTCACCTTGACGATGGCGGGGGAGAGATAAGCAGCCTTGCCACCGTTCGCTACGGTTATGATATTCCCTTCAATGTATACACCACCGATACTGACGGTGTTATAGTCCACAGCGATCTTGAAAGCCTTATGACCGAGGCCATGGAGTCCTTCTACGGCGGCGGTGACATGAGCATGGTTGCTGAGATGTCGCCTATGGCTTCCTCCATGAATGTCTGGGAAGAGCTGCTTCCCGGCAAGGAAGGGGAGCTTGTATCCGATGCTGTGAAGGAGCAGTATGATATCGTTTACGGCGCATGGCCGGAAAACTATGATGAGGTTGTTCTTTTCATAGACGGCAATAATGAGCTCAGCGACCTGATGCTGGTTTCTCTCGGTCTGATACCCTCCGGTAAGCTGGACGGAGTTATGGATGCCCTGAAAAGCGGAGAGGGTGAGATCGAGCCCGTGGAGGGAAGCTGGAGCTATGAGGAGCTATGCGGTATGAGCTTCAAGCTCATTCTTCCTGCTGAGACCTACCGCTATGACAAGGCCTCCGGCTGCTATATCAACATGGCTGCCACCGATTCCGGCATGGAGCTTATTTATAACAGCGCCGATGTGGGCACTCCTCTGAAGATCGTGGGCGTTGCCCGTCCCAATCCTGAGGCCACCGCCACCATGGTAAGCGGTGCAATGGGCTACACCCATGCACTCAGCCTCCATGCCATTGAGCTTACGGAAAGTCTTGATGTGGTCGCCGCTCAGATGGAGGAGCCGGAAACCGATGTTTTCAGTGGGCTGCCCTTTGCCACCGGCGAGGAAGTTGAACCCAGTCCTCAGGAAAAGACCGAGGCCATTACCGAGCATCTTTCCACACTTTCTGTGTCCGAAAAGGCCGCAGCCTATGTGGATGTCATGAGTCTTGCCGATGACGGGTATGTTGCCGGAGTGGTGGAGCAGCAGACCGCCCAGATGACCCGCGAGAGCATTGAGGAAATGATAGTTCAGCAGTACGCAGCCGAGATGGGTGTGGATGCGGAGACCATCATGGGCTATATCTCCGAAATGAGCGATGAGGAGCTTTTTGCTCAGATCCGTCAGGCAATAGATGCTCAGGTGCGGGAGCAGTATGCCGCCGCTGTGGTACAGCAGATGGCAGCCATCCCTGCGGATAATCTTGCCTCCGCTCTGGACACCATACTTGCCGGTGACGAGATGATGATGGCCTATGCCGGGCTTGAACCGTTCACCGAGGCACAGTATGTCTACCTCTATGACAGCCTTTATCCCCCAACCCACAGCGACAGCAGCTATGAGGAAAATATGGACACTCTGGGATATATCGACGCGGGAAGCCCGGACACCATCAGCATCTATGCCGCCACCTTCGCGGACAAGGACCTCATAGCCCAGCGTATTGAGGATTATAACGCAGTTGTGGACGAGGAGGATCAGATAAATTATACCGACTATGTGGCTCTGCTTATGAGCTCTATAACGGACATTATCAGCGGAATAAGCTATCTGCTTATTGCCTTTGTTTCCATCTCCCTTGTGGTCAGCTCCATTATGATAGGTGTTATCACTCTTATTTCCGTTCAGGAGCGCACCAAGGAGATAGGCATACTCCGAGCCGTCGGCGCAAGCAAGCGCGATGTAAGCCGTGTCTTCAATGCGGAGACCATGATAGTTGGCCTCAGCGCAGGACTTGTGGGCATAGCGGTCACTCTTATACTCATCTTCCCCATAAATGCCATTCTGCTCCACTTTACCGGTCTTGAAGGCCTCAAGGCCGCACTGCCTGTGGAAGGCGGTGTGGTGCTGGTTGTCATCAGCGCCCTGCTTACCCTGATTGCGGGCATAATTCCCTCCCGTGTGGCAGCGAAAAAGGACCCCGTGGAGGCTCTCAGAACAGAATAAATCCGAATTGGTCCCAAAGGGGCTTCGCAAATATGCGAAGCCCCTTTGCCGTAAGTGGGGATAGAATGCCGCATAAGGGAGAGGAAATAATAAGGTCTGTAAATTCTTTTTGATTTTTTCTCCGGCTTATGGTAAAATCTATGTGCAATCAGCCAAAAGGAGGATGACCATGAACAGGATCATTACCATAAGCCGAGAATTTGGCTCCGGCGGACGAGAGCTTGGAAAACGCCTTGCAGAAGAGCTGCATATTGCGTACTATGACCGCGAAATAGTCACAGCCATTGCCCAGCGCAGCGAGCTTGCGGAGGAATATGTGGGACAGATACTGGAAAACCGTATCATGACCTATTATCCCATAACGGTGGCCTCTTCCTTTGCAGCCATGCCACCCAGCGATACTTTGCATTATGTCAACCATGGCATATATAATGCCCAGAATGAAATAATTATGGAGCTGGGTCAGAAGTCCGACTGCGTCATTGTTGGACGCTGTGCCGACTACATACTTGAGGAGTATAAGCCCTATAATATTTTTGTCTATGCGGATATGGAATCCCGTATGGCACGCTGCCGTGCCAAGGGCGGCAAGGATGCTTCTCTCAGTGACAGGGAGCTGCAGAAGAAGATCCAGTCCATAGATAAGTCCCGTGCCCAGTATTATCGCTTTTATACCGGCAGGGTATGGGGCGACAGGAATAACTATGATCTCTGCATCAACACCTCCGGCCGCGACATCAGCCGGCTTGCCAAGGCAATAGCCTACACAATCAGCGGCAAATAAACCGGTCAGTTAATTATTGCGGAGCGCAGGATCCCGTTCGGGCTTCTGCGCTCTTTTTTCTTATTTGTCTTATTTGGTATAGCCAAAAGTGCGCCGCTGGTGTAAAATAAGAAAAAAGCATTGGGAGCACAGATATATGAAAAGCAGTGACGGCAAGAAATATATATACGAAAAGCATCAGCTGGTGGAGGTAATCTGTCAGCTGCGCTTTCCCACCATACTCTCCATTGAAACCGAGACCCCTGCTGCCTTTCAGGAGCAGATAAGAGCACGGTTTCCACGTTATGAAGTTCGGGAGGAGTCTGTGCCTTCACCAACGGGTGTTCAGAAGCAGAAGGTGCATTCATTCGTCTCTGCGGACGGAGGCTACAAGCTGAGTCTTTCCAAGGGCTTCATTGCCCTCTCCACTATGCGCTATACCGGTTGGGACGACTTTGCCAAATGGCTTGACGAGCCTTTGGGACGCTTCATCAGCGTTTATAAGCCCGCTTTCTTTGAACGCATAGGACTGCGCTATCTCAACGGCATATCCCGTGAGAGACTGGAAATGACCCATTGCCGCTGGAATGACCTTATCCAGAGCCGATATCTCGGACCTCTGGATGATGACGATGTGGATGAAGCCTCAATGACAAAGTGCTCGGTGGATGTGGAAATGAAGCTGAGCGGCTGTCTCCTGCGTCTCCATGCAGGTCCCGGCATGATAAAGCGCGCTATACGCACGCCCAAGGGTATTCAGCAGATACAGGAGCCCACGCCAAGATTTATTCTCGATCTGGATGTGTTCTCTGCAGGAACTATGGAGCTTAAGGATGTTGCCGCCATTCTGGAAACCCTCCACGGCGAAACCGACCGCATATTCTCCGAGGCCATTACCGATCTTCTCCATCAGGCTATGGAGCCGGTGGAGATATAAGTCTTATCTGCCTCTCCCCGAAGGGTCGGGCTGAATAAGGAATTTTTAATTTACAGGTGACGATATGTACAGACCTCTTGCAGACGAAATACGCCCCCGGACAATAGACGAGATGGTGGGGCAGGAGCATATACTGGGTGAAAACGGCATGCTGCGCCGAATCGTGGAGTCCGGCAATATACCCAACATGATTTTTTATGGCCCTTCCGGAACCGGCAAGACCACCGCCGCCAGAATAATAGCCCAAAATACCAACCGCACACTGCGAAAGCTCAATGCAACCACAGCAGGCATTGCGGATATAAAGGCAATTATCGACGAACTGGATACCATGCTTTGTCCCGGAGGTATACTTCTGTATCTGGACGAGATCCAGTATTTCAACAAAAAGCAGCAGCAGAGTTTGCTGGAATTCATAGAAAACGGCTCCATAACCCTCATTGCCTCCACCACGGAGAACCCCTATTTCTGCGTTTTCAACGCTATTCTGAGCCGCTCCACTGTTTTTGAATTCAAGTCCATTTCTCCCCGTCAGGCGGAAAAGGCCGTTCAGAGAGCTGTGGATTATCTGGCTGAGAGGGAGAATCTGAGCATCCGACCGGAGCCGGGTGTGATCGACTATATCGCCTCCAGCTGCGGCGGCGATGTGAGAAAGGCAATGAACACCGTTGAGCTGCTGGTAACAGCCACAAGACGCAGCAATGGTGAGCTGAGGCTCAGCCTTGCAGATGCCGAGTCTGTTTCCCAGCGCTCCGCCATGCGCTATGACCGCGACGGAGATGCCCATTTTGACATTCTCTCTGCCCTTATGAAAAGCCTCCGCGGCTCCGACCCGGATGCCGCCCTCCACTACCTTGCACGGCTTCTGGAGGCCGGAGACCTTATTTCCGCCTGCAGACGCATACTCTGCTCTGCCTGCGAGGACATCGGCCTTGCCTATCCCCAGGCTATTCCCATTGTCAAGGCCTGTGTGGATTCTGCCCTGCAGCTTGGCATGCCGGAGGCACGGCTGCCCCTTGCCGATGCGGTGATCCTTCTTGCCACAGCTCCAAAATCCAACAGCGGTGTTCTGGCCATAGACGCCGCCATAGCGGATGTAAAACGGGGCAAGACCGGGGGAATTCCCCGTGAGCTTCAGAACGTCCATGCAGACGGCACAGGCTTTGAGCGGGAGCAAAACTATAAATACCCCCATTCCTACTCCCACCATTGGGTGCGCCAGCAGTATCTCCCCGATGAGATCCGTGAGGTGAAATACTATGTCTACGGCGACAACAAGGTGGAGCAGGCAGCAAAGAATTACTGGGACGCCATTAAGGGAGGAAAATAGGGGAGCCGGAAAGGAATTTTTAATGGATATACAGCTTAACGATATTCTCACAATGAAAAAAGCCCATCCCTGCGGCAGCGACAAGTGGCTGGTTAAGCGCATCGGAGCGGACTTTCGTCTGCGCTGCTGCGGCTGCGGTCACGAGGTGATGGGACCCAGAAGCAAGTTTGAGCGCAATATAAAGGCAGTTGAAAGAGAGGGCGAAAAGCTATGAGGTATGAGGGCAGCGTCTACCGTCCTCCCGGGGAGTGGAAGAGCTATATTCTTCAGGCCACCGTCGGCTGCAGCTATAATAAATGCACCTTCTGCGAGGCCTACAAGACCAAGCTCTATCACATAAAGCCTCTGGACTATGTGCTGGACGATATTGCAATGGCCAAGGTGCGTTTTCCGGAAACGGAAACAGTGTTCATTGCTGACGGAGACGCCATAGACCTGCCTATGGATTATATGCTTACCGTCTTGCAGGCTCTTCGTTCGGCCTTTCCCCGTCTGAGGCGCATAACCTGCTATGCAGGCCCTATAAGCACCGTGAAAAAGACCGCCAAGGAGCTTCGCACCCTTCGGGAAGCCGGCCTTGACCGCGTGTATCTGGGGGTTGAAAGCGGCGACAGTGCTATTCTTCAAAAGGTAAAAAAAGGCGTTGACGCTGAGGGGATGCTGAAAGCAGGTCTCGCTCTCAAGGAGGCAGGCTTTGACCTGTGGGTGACGGTTATCGCTGGGCTTTGCGGAACAGGCGAGGGCTACAGGTGCAGCGCCGAGCTCACAGCGCAGCTTCTGAACACAATGGCTCCCCAGCATATCTCCGTGATGACCTACATGGCCACCATGGGCTCTGAAATGTACGAGGACGTGATGGCAGGACGCTTCATCCCTCAGACTCCCCGGGAGACACTTATGGAGACAAGACTGCTGGTGGAAAAGCTGAATCTTCCCGGAGCGCACTTTACAGCCAACCATATGTCCAACTACCGTCCCCTGAAGGGCACTTTAGGCAGGGATACAGATCTCTTCCTTGCCCAGATAGACGAAATGCTGGCTCAGGCGAACAGAGTGAAACAAAGAACGGTTTACAGGCACGGATAATAAAGACAATAAAGATAATTCAGCACCCGTAGTTTATACGGGTGCTGAAAACATATACGGAGCTATTCTTATGTATAAAAACAGATAGACCCTTGTTCCAAAAACTGAAACAAGGGCCTATCCTGCTGCTTTGGGTTCACTCACCTGGGAAAACCTCCCGTTTTTGAATTTACATCCTGTCCGCTGCGATCGCCGCCCAGCAACCAGACCGTTTATCCGCGCCCTCCCGGCCGGATCTGTTTCATTATATGGCCTCGGTGGACTTCCATCCGCTTCCCGGATGCATGAAAGGGGATAACTTGATAAGATTCCAAACTTCTTCCTTCTGCCTACAGGAGCCTGCGGAAACAATCCTCAGCTCTCCACATCAGGTCACCGGAATCACTCCTTTCGGGTGATGGCCTTCTTACCATTTATCTTAAAAGTTCCAAAGAACTTTGTTGCTCCTCATGTCTGCATTATACCCAAAAGGGGACTGTATGTCAATGATTTCTTGGTTAAATTGACGGCGGTAAAATGCAAAAAAATCTGAATTAAATTTTGTGAAAATGGGATAAAAACCCTTGGTTTTGACCAAATACTGCTAATTAAGCAGCTCAAATGTTCAGTTTGTTACAAATGTATGATACGTTTAGCCTGAATGCCGAATTTTGTGCAATTTGCATGATGTATGGGTTTGACAAAAGCACTTTAAAGTGCTATAATCTGCCTATAATTTTTCAGCGTTTATAAAAGGGAGAAGCCACATGAGCCGTTTCTGCACCGCAGCTTACTTTTTTGGCTACTATTACTTTTTTACCGAAGAGTAATAGCGCTTTGTGCTGCGGTGATTTGGGAAGAGAAAGGCTTTTCAAACAGATGTTTATTTAGCTGCACAGGGCGCAGGACCCGGGTGCAGCTTTTTCATTTTTCGAAAAGGGGATAAAGCTATGATAGCCGTTTTGAAGCATAATGCCACAAAAGAACAGAGGGAGCATCTTATTTCATGGATAGAGTCTCAGGGCCTTGAGGTGCATATTTCTGAGGGCGAGGAGTATACGGTTCTCGGCCTTGTGGGCGATACCAGCTGCATAGACGCGGAGCTTCTGGAGAGCCTTGCAATTGTCAAGTCTGTCCGCAGGGTCAGCGAACCCTATAAGAAGGTCAACCGCAAGTTCCAGCCCGGAGACAGCGTTATCGAGATCGGCGGCGGCGCGAAAATCGGCGGCGGGAATTTCTGCATGATAGCCGGACCCTGCTCTGTTGAGACTCATGATCAGATAATTGAGGTGGCACAGGGCGTGAAGGCCGGTGGAGCCAATGTGCTTCGCGGCGGAGCTTTTAAACCGCGCACCTCCCCCTATGATTTTCAGGGACTCAAGGCCGAGGGACTGCGACTTCTCAGCGAGGCCAAAAAGGTTACAGGTCTGCCCATAGTCACCGAGATAATGAACATTGAGCACCTGCCTTTATTTGAGGATGTGGACATTATTCAGGTGGGCGCAAGAAATGTTCAGAACTTCGAGCTTTTGAAGGAGCTTGGCATGACCAGAAAGCCCATCCTGCTCAAGCGCGGCATTGCCGGAACCATTAAGGAGCTGCTTATGTCCGCTGAGTATGTCATGGCCGGCGGCAATGAAAATGTTATTCTCTGCGAGAGAGGAATACGCACCTACGAGACCTCCACCCGCAACACCCTTGACCTTTCCGCTGTGCCCGTGCTTCAGAGTCTTACCCACCTTCCTGTTGTTGTTGACCCCAGCCACGCCACGGGACATGCCCACCTTGTGCCTCCCATGGCTCTTGCGGCAGCTGCCTCCGGAGCCGATGGAATTATGGTGGAGGTACATAATGATCCCATTCATGCTCTCTGCGACGGCGCCCAGTCTCTTACCCCAGATCAGTTCGCCGAGATGGCCGCCAAGGTCAGAAAGATAAGAGAGGTAATCACGGCATGACGGTTGGAATAGTCGGTCTGGGTCTCATAGGCGGTTCCCTTGCCAAGGCCTTCAAGCGCAGGGACGGAATAAGGGTGCTGGCCCATGACACCAATGAGCCTGTTCTGGGCTTTGCCATGATAAGCGATGTGGTGGATGAGCGTCTCAGCCTGGATAATGTTTCCCGGTGCGATCTGATCATGCTCTCCACCTATCCCGAGGCCTCCGAGGAGTGGCTGAGAAAGGCTGCACCCCATATTTCCGAAGGCAGCCTTGTGATAGACTGTTTGGGTACAAAGAGGGATATTTGCGCTATGGCATTTCCCCTGGCGGAGGAATACGGCTTCACCTTTGTGGGCGGTCACCCCATGGCAGGAACCCACAATTCCGGATATAAGTATTCCCGTGAGGATCTTTTTGACGGAGCGCCTATGGTGATAGTGCCTCCTGATTTCAACAATATAGAGCTTTTGGAGCACATAAAGAATATCCTTGCACCTGTAGGCTTTGGTCATATAACCGTTACCACTGCGGAAGAGCACGACAGGATGATAGCCTTCACAAGCCAGATGGCCCATATTGTCTCCAATGCCTATATAAAAAGCCCCACGGCAGGAAGCCACAAGGGCTTTTCCGCAGGCTCATACAAGGATCTCACCAGAGTTGCATGGCTGAATCCCGAGATGTGGGCGGAGCTTTTTCTTGAAAACGGAGATAATCTTATTAATGAGCTGGATTTCCTCATTGAGAAGCTGGGTGAATACCGCGCTGCCATTGCAGGTGAAGACCGTCAGAGCCTTGTCCGAATTCTGGACGAGGGACGGAGAAGAAAGAAAGAGATAGACGGATGAGAGAAGTTGAAGTCAGAGCCTCCACAAAAACCTACAGCGTGTATATGGGCGCCGGACTTATTGCGGAAGCAGGAGAGCGCATTCGCGCCGTAGCTCCCAAGGCGGAGAAGCTTGCCGTTATCACTGATGACAATGTGGAGCCTTTATATGCATCCCGCCTTTTGGACTCTCTCCAAAAGGCGGGCTTTGAAACTGCGAAATATGTGCTGCCCCATGGTGAGGAAAGCAAAAACGGACTGAACTATCTGTCCATTCTGTCCTTTCTGGCAGAATCGGGGCTGAGCCGTACAGACGCGTTGGTAGCCCTTGGGGGCGGCATGGTGGGAGATATAGCTGCCTTTTCCGCCGCTACCTACCTCCGGGGAATAAAATATGTGCAGCTGCCCACAACCCTGCTTGCCATGGTGGACTCCTCTGTTGGTGGAAAGACTGCCATAGACCTGCCGGCAGGAAAGAATCTTGCAGGAGCATTCTGCCAGCCTGAGGCGGTTGTGTGCGATGTGTCCACACTGGAAACTCTCCCGGAAAATGTTCTGAGAGAGGGCTGCGCCGAGGTGCTGAAATACGGAGTGCTTGGTGACAGAGAGCTTTTTGAGCATATGTGTGAAAAGGGCCTTGATTTTCACCGGGAGGAAGTAATTTACCGCTGCGTGAGCATGAAGCGAGACTATGTCTGCGCCGATGAGTTCGACATCGGACTGCGCCGCAAGCTAAATCTTGGCCACACCTTTGGACATGTCGTTGAAAAGCTCAGCGGCTTTGCCCTCAGCCATGGGGAAAGCGTGGCCATAGGTTCGGCGGTGGTGGCAAGGGCCGCGGCGAAGGCGGGCTTTTGTGATGAAAGCTGCGCCCGGAAAATTGAGGAGGGCCTTGCAGCTCTGGGACTTCCCACAAATACGGATACAGATATGGAAAAAGCCATGCCGGTGATGCTCTCTGATAAAAAAAGAGCGGGCAAGGCTGTAAATATAATAGTTCCCCGAAGCATAGGCTGCTGCGATATAGTGCCCATGGAGGCGGCGGAGCTGAAAGAATTTATGAGCAAAGGACTCTGAGTCAATGAAAGCTGTCATAAGTCCCGGCCCTCTCGGGGGCACGGTAAAGGCAATACCCTCCAAATCCCAGGCTCATCGCCTGCTTATTTGCGCTGCCCTTTCCAAAAACGAGAGCCGAATTATCTGCGAAACAAGCTCAAAGGATATTGAGGCCACCGCTGCCTGCCTTTGCGCTCTGGGAGCGGAGATAGCGTATGAAGATGGCGCCTACTGCGTAAAGCCCATAAAGCGTCCAAATCAGATGGCGGAGCTTGACTGCGGCGAGAGCGGGTCAACACTGCGTTTTCTGCTGCCGCTGGTCTGTGCTCTGGGCTGCGGCGCGCGTATCAAAATGCACGGCAGACTTCCGGAGCGTCCTCTCAGCCCACTTTGGGAGGAGCTTGAGCGCTGCGGAGCGGAGCTGAGCCGCCCTGAGAAGGATGTTATCGAGGTGCGCGGGAGACTGTGGGAAAACTGCTTTTCCATCGCCGCCAATGTGTCCTCCCAGTTTGTAAGCGGGCTTTTGTTCGCCCTTGCCATCATGCGCGGCGGTGAGATTGAGCTTGTGGGAGAAATTGAAAGCGCCCCATACATAGAGATGACCATTCAGGCGCTCATTGATTTCGGGGCCCACATAGAGCTGGAAGGCTCCACTCTCCGTTTTTCCACAGCGGGACTTCGCTCCAAGGGGGAGATGAGGGTGGAGGGCGACTGGTCAAACGGCGCCTTCTGGATGGCTGCAGGCATGCTCAGCGGCGGCAAGATCTACTGCAGCGGATTGGATATGTCCTCGGCTCAGGGTGATGCGGCTGTAATGGAGGCTGCTGAGGCCATCATGCGCGGCAATGCCACCATTGATGCCAGAGACATACCCGACCTTGTGCCTGTTCTGGCAGTGCTGGCCTCTGTGAGCCCCGGCTCAACAAGATTTATAAACGCAGGCAGACTGCGCCTTAAGGAGAGCGACCGCCTTGCCACTGTGAGGGAAATGCTCTCAGCCCTCGGGGGCAATGTTGAGGAGACGGAGGACGGTCTTGTTCTCCACCGTGTGAGTATGCTCAAGGGCGGACACGTAAATGCCCACGGTGACCACCGCATTGCAATGTCTGCGGCTGTGGCGGCCATTGCCTGTATGGGCGAGGTCAGCATAGAGAATGCCGAATGTGTCAGCAAGTCCTACCCGGCCTTCTGGGAGGATTATGCCGCTCTTGGAGGCAGAGTCAGACTGGAGGAATAATAATGGGCAATTCTTTCGGAAATATATTCAGATTCACTGTTTTCGGTCAGAGCCATGCCCCTGCCATTGGAGTAACGATTGAGGGCTTGCCTGCCGGGGTCGAAATAGACCTTGAGGCTCTGCAGAGCTTTCTTGACCGGCGCGCTCCCGGCGGTAAATATTCCACAGCAAGGCGGGAGGCGGACAGGGCAGAGTTCATATCGGGCTTTACTCCCGATGGGATAAGCTGCGGAAGTCCAATAACTGCCATAATAAGAAATACCGATACCCGTTCGGGAGACTATTCCTATCTTAAATCCGTTCCCCGTCCGGGACACGCGGATTATCCCGCCATGGTTAAGTACGGCTCAGGCCGGGACTATGCCGGGGGAGGCCAGTTTTCAGGACGTCTGACAGCCCCTCTCTGTATAGCAGGAGGCATCGCGAAGCAGATGCTTGAAAAAATGGGCGTGAGAATCTCTTCCCGCATCGTTTCCATTGGCGGCGAGACAGAGGAAAAGGCCATGTTTGAGCTTATTGACACTGTGCGCAGTGAGAACGACAGCATAGGCGGCATGATAGAATGTGTGGCCGAGGGCATGCCGGCTGGGGTAGGAGAGCCCATGTTCGGGGGGCTTGAAAACCGTATTTCTCAGGCTGTTTTTGGAATACCTGCCGTGAAGGGAATAGAATTTGGCGCGGGAATGGCCGTGGCTGCCATGAGAGGCAGCGAGAATAATGATGAGTTTTATATGGATGAGGGCAGGGTGAAAAGCCGTGGGAACAACCACGGCGGTATCCTTGGCGGAATAAGCACGGGAATGCCGATAGTGTTCAGAGCGAGCGTGAAGCCCACCCCATCCATTGGCAGGGAGCAGCACAGTGTGGATGTGGAAAAGGGAGAAGACAGTCTCCTTTCCGTCCGCGGACGCCATGATCCCTGCATAGTACCAAGGGCTTTGCCCTGCATGGAGGCTGCGATGGCTGCAGCACTTTATGACGCAATCCTTGAAAGTAAGGCTGGAGGCTTGAACTATGGATATTAAAGAACTCAGAAAAGATATTGACAGCGTTGACGGTCAGCTTGTGGAGCTTTTCCGCCGCAGAATGGAGCTGAGCGCGGAGATAGCTCAGTGGAAAAAGGCGGAGGGACGCCCCGTATATGACCCCGCCCGCGAACGGGAGAAGCTTGCGGAGATAGCTTCCGTGTCCGGCGAGGATATGAGGGAATACTCCACTATCCTATGGTCTCTCCTTATGGATCTCAGCAAAACCTACCAGCAGAAAATAAACGGTGGAGAGGGTGAACTGGGTCGGCGTATAAACGCTGCCCTTGAAAACACAGCAAGAGTTTTCCCCGATTTTGCCAGCGTGGCCTGTCAGGGCACTGAAGGCGCCTATTCCCAGATCGCCTGCGAAAAGCTTTTCTCCGTGCCCTCCATTATGTATTTCAAAACCTTCGATGCGGTTTTCTCTGCAATCGAGCAGGGCTTCTGCCAGTATGGAGTTCTTCCCATAGAAAACTCCACCGCAGGCAGCGTCAATCAGGTTTATGACCTTATGATGAAGCACAAGTTCCACATCGTCCGCTCCGTGCGCATAAAGATAGACCATTCCCTCGTGGCAAAAAAGGGAACAAAGAAGGGAGATATCCGTGAGATAGTATCCCATGAGCAGGCTCTCAACCAGTGCGCGGGCTATATAAAATGCCTCGGCAAGATTAAGGTCACTGTATGCGAGAATACCGCTGAGGCTGCCAGAATAGTGGCTCAGTCCGAAAGACGGGATATCGCCGCTCTTTGCTCCCATAACTGCGAGGACCTCTACGGTCTTCAGTGCATAGAGGAATCCGTGCAGGACAAGGGCAGTAACTTCACCCGTTTCATCTGTATCTCCAAGGAGCTGGAGATCTATCCCGGAGCGGACAAGACCAGCATCATGGCTGTCACCGCCCACAAGCCCGGCGCTCTATATAAGCTTATGAGCCGTTTCTTTGCCTACGGCATCAATCTTACGAAGCTTGAAAGCCGTCCTCTGCCTGACAGAAACTTCGAGTTCATGTTCTATTTCGATCTGGATAAATCCGTATGCGCTCCCCAGCTTATCCACCTCATGGATGAAATGGGCGATATGTGCGAGAGATTTGAATATCTGGGCAGCTACAGCGAGGTGGTATAAATGGGGAGATTCGGCCTGCTGGGACGCAAGCTGGGCCACAGCTTCTCGCCTCAGATCCACGCTGAGCTTGCCGACTATGAATACGGCCTTTATGAGCTTGAACCTCAGAGCCTTAAAGTGTTTCTTGAGGCCACGAAACTGGACGGCTTCAATGTGACCATTCCATACAAAAAGGATGTTATGTCCTGCTGCGCCAGCCTTTCCCCAAGAGCGGAGGCCATAGGAAGTGTTAACACCCTTGTGCGTATGCCCTACGGCTGGCACGGGGACAACACGGACTATGCAGGCTTTTTGTGGATGCTCAACAGTCTCGGTGTGGATGTGAGGGGGAAAAAGGCCCTCGTCTTCGGCTCGGGAGGAGCAAGCCTCACAGTGACGAAGGTTCTTGCGGACTGCGGAGCCGGGGAGCTAATCACTGTCTCCCGCAGCGGTGAGAATAATTATAACAATCTCCACCTCCACGCTGATGCCGCAGTAATAGTGAATGCCACGCCTCTGGGCATGTATCCCGACACGGGAAAAGCTCCGGCAAGCCTTGGCCTTTTTCCCGCTTGCGAGGCTGTGCTTGATCTTGTATATAATCCTGCACGCACAGCTTTGCTTTTGGATGCCGAGGAGCGGGGCATAGCCCACTGTAACGGTCTTGGAATGCTTGTGGCTCAGGCCCATGCCGCTGCGGAATTGTTCTTGAATAAGGAGCTGGACAGGTCTATAATCGAGAGTATTCGGCAGAGCATTGAAAAAGAAACCCGAAATATCGTCCTTGTAGGTATGCCCGGAAGCGGAAAAAGCGCAAAGGGAAGGCTTCTTGCCAAAAAACTTGGCCGTGATTTCGTGGATGCCGATCAGCATTTCGGCCTTATCCATGGGATGAGTCCTGCAGAGGCCATTAACACTCTGGGCGAAAACAGGATGCGCGAAATGGAGACCGAGACCCTTAGGGAGCTTGGCAAAAAAAGCGGTCTTGTTATCGCAACAGGGGGCGGCTGCGTCACAAGGGCGGAAAACTATCCGCTTCTCCACCAGAACGGCATCATTGTCTGGGTAAAGCGGCCTCTGGCCGAGCTGCCCACAAATGGAAGACCCCTCTCCCAAAGCTGCGGTGTTTCGGAGCTGTATGCACGGAGGGCGGGACTATATGAGCAGTTTTCCGATGTGAGCATAGATGTGGCCGACACTGTGGAGAGTGCCGTAATGGCCATAATGGAGGCTATACAATGAAAATTCTTGTGATAAACGGTCCGAATCTCAATATGCTCGGTATCCGCGAACCGGAGCTTTACGGCAAGGCTGACTATGCGGCTCTGGTGGCCTTTGCGGAAACTGCCTGCAGGGAGGCCGGTTTCGAATGCGAGGTCTTCCAGCATAACCACGAGGGTGTGCTGGTGGATAAGATACAGGAGGCCTACGGCAATGCCGACGGCATCATTATCAACCCTGCCGCATATACCCATACCTCTGTTGCCATTCTGGACGCACTGAAGGCAGTGGCCATTCCGGCCGTTGAGGTGCATCTTACCGATGTGAACTCCCGTGAGGACTTCCGAAAAATATCCTATCCCGGCAAAGCCTGCCTGAAGACCTTTGCGGGCTATGGCTTTGAGGGTTACCGCATGGCAGCTGAATATCTTAAAAACTATTTGAAATGAGAGATGATACACATGATGTTTCCTGAGAAAACAATGAAGTGGGGACGCAGCCGCAACTGCATCCGTGAGCTTTTTGAGTACGGTGCTGTCCGTAAAGCACAGATAGGCGTGGAGAATGTTTATGACTTTTCTCTTGGCAATCCCAGCATTCCCAGCCCTCCCTGCGTGAACGAGACCATTGCACGCCTTATCAAGGAGCAGGATCCCCTGTCTCTCCACGGCTATACCTCTGCTCCCGGCCGCCAGAGCCTGAGAGCGGCAATTGCCGATGACCTGAACAGGCGCTACGGTACCGCCATGGCGCCCACCGATATTTTTGTCACCTGCGGAGCTGCCGCCGGTCTTGCTGCCTTCCTGCGCGGCATTCTCATGCCCGGAGATGAGGTCATTGCCTTTGCTCCCTTCTTCCCCGAGTATACGGTTTTCACCGAGGCATCGGGCGGAAAGCTGGTAACTGTGCCCCTCACCGAGCCGGATTTCCAGATGAACTTCGAGGGTCTGGAAAAGGCCATTACAGAGCGCACCCGCTGCGTCATTGTCAACTCTCCCAATAACCCCTCCGGTGTTGTTCTCAGCAAGGAGAGCATAAAGGGCATGGCGGACATTCTCTCCGCAGCACAGGAAAAATACGGCGAGCCTATATATATCCTCAGCGACGAGCCCTACAGAGAGCTTGTATATGACGGTGTTGAGGTGCCCTGCATCATGAATTACTACGATAACACCGTTATCTGCTACTCCTTCTCCAAGGCTCTCTCCATTCCCGGTGAGCGTATCGGCTACCTTGCTGTGAGCGACAAGCTTGCATACAGGGAGGATGTCAATTTTGCCATCGCCGGCGCATCCCGTGCTCTTGGTCACATCAATGCTCCCAGCCTGCTGCAGCAAGTGATGGAGGTGTGTCTGGGCGAGACCTCCGATGTCAGTGAATACAAGGTGAACAGAGATATTCTCTACGGAGGACTTACAGAGCTGGGCTATAGCTGCGTGAAGCCCGACGGAGCTTTCTATCTCTTTGTGAAGGCACTGGAACCCGATGCCAAATGCTTCAGTGAGCGTGCCAAGGCCCACGAGCTTCTGCTGTGTCCTGCCGATGACTTCGGCTATCCCGGATATATCCGCATAAGCTACTGCGTGGACAGAGACATGATCATCCGCTCCATGCCTGCATTCAAGGCTCTCATAGCGGAGTATAAGTAAGGAGTATAAGTAAATAAAAATGCACAGGGTGCCGATTGGCGGCACCCTGTGCATTTTTGGGTAATAAAAAAGGAACCTTCTGCCGAAAAGGTTCCTTTTTATCCTATTCAGATCTTCTCTGCGAGACCCTTCACACAGCTCTTGCAGACAAGCTTGCCTTTGTAGTCAACAAGGCTTTTGCTCTCACCGCAGAGTATGCAGTTGGGCTGATGCTTCCTGAGGATGATGCTGTCGCCCTCAACATAGATCTCAACCGCGTCCTTCTCGGCAAGATTGAAGGTTCTTCTCATCTCGATGGGCAGAACAATTCTGCCAAGCTCATCGAGCTTGCGTACGATGCCTGTGGATTTCATGCTTTAATTCCTCCTGAGGTGTCCACGCAGCGCGGACAGTCAAGGCGCTGCGCGTAAAAATTTAAACCTATTCCCAGAAGATAATAGCAGAAACACCATTAAAAGTCAATGTCAAATAGGACACATTGTCGTTTTTTATCAAACAATCGTCCGCGCACTGGAAACACTTTCCAGTTGTCAGAGCAATCTGCTCATTTCGCGCCTGAGTCGTGAGATAATCCGTTTTTCCAGTCTGGAAATGTAGCTCTGGGAAATGCCGAGAACATCGGCAACCTCTTTTTGGGTGTATTCGTTTTCCCCCTCAAGTCCGAAGCGGAGGGAGATGATCTGCTTTTCCCGTTGGCTCAGGCGGTCCACAGCCTCCAGCAATATGCGCCTTTCTGTGTCCTCCTCCAAAGGTCTGGAAACTTCGTCATATTCCGTGCCGAGGACATCGCTGAGCAAAAGCTCGTTGCCGTCCCAGTCGGTGTTGAGAGGCTCGTCAAAACTGAGCTCTGTGCGCATGGAGCTTATTTTTCTCAGATGCATCAGTATCTCGTTTTCAATGCATCGGCTGGCATAGGTTGCCAGCTTGATTTTTTTGTCCGGACGGAAGGAACCAATGGCTTTTATCAGACCGATGGTGCCGATGCTTATAAGGTCCTCAAGCCCCACACCCGTGTTTTCAAAGCGACGGGCTATATATACCACCAGACGCAGATTGTGCTCTATGAGCTTTTTCTTTGCTTCCTCATCTCCGAGGCAGAGGGCCTCAACTGCAGCGGCCTCCTCGTCGGAGCTGAGAGGAGGAGGGAGACTGTCGCTGCCGCCTATATAGTGCAGACTTTGGGGAAGAGCCAGACCTATTCGGCCCAGACCAAGTCTGAGCCTTGAAAGCAGGCTCATGGCGCGGATATAAAACAGAGCTTTCTTCATACTGATTTCCTCCTAAAAAATAGCCCGGAAGCTGCCGTCGCAGCTCAGCGGTCCGGGCACCATTGCTATGTAAATATGATCAGGCTTCCTGCCTCCGAGCAGGATGCTGTCGGGACGGAAGGCGGGGAGCAGACCGCAGCTGCTGGTGGCAGTGAGACAGGGAAAAAGCCTGCAGCGGCCTTCTGCTCCATGGAGGGAGCTGAGACTCAGCAGCAGATCGGGTCCTTCAACTGCTCCTGAGAGGTCCAACTCAGGAAAAAGAGGGGATAGGGCGCTCATTTCTGCTGTGATCACCGGGCGGCCTGAAGAGTCCGTAAGCTCGCTGCCCGTGTCTCTCAGTGCCGGAAAGCTCACCTTGTGACCGCGGAAGCATACCTCCGCTCTGACTGTTTCCCGCCGGGATAAGCGTGCTCTTCCCTTGAAGACAAGACTTAAGCTTCCGTAACAGATGGCAAAGGAGAGTATAAGCGTCCGGGGGGACAGGGCGCCCACCCTACCGCCTCCGAGACTGAGAGCGGCATATACGGCGCCTCCGAAGGCTGCTGATACGGCAAGAAATACAAGGGCCGTTCTGAGAAAAGCCTCGTGTCCTCCAAAGGCGATGGCAGTCATTAGAAGTCCTGCAAGAATTTTCAGCACCGGGCTGCTGTATTCGGGGAGAAGAGCGGAAAAAAGTGCAAAAAGTCCCCCGAAAAGCGCGGCAAGGGCCATGCGAAGCCGCCCAAGGGGCAGACTGCATATTTTCCCCGTGGCCAATAGGAGCAGGTAGTCTATGACAAAATTCAGCATTATCATACTGTCGGCATAAATAACTCTCAT
>JAZNZM010000216.1:0-8528 GCA_045594965.1 Oscillospiraceae bacterium
AGTATACACTTTCCGTCCGCCGCTGTCAAGTGTTTTTCATTAACAGCAGCGAATTTTTATATGGATTTGGTCGGGGTGAAAGGAATATGGGAAAATACCCACTACCCTCCTCGCGGCATAGCCGCTGCGGTCGTAGCTAAAAACACCCCACTGGGGTGTTTTCTTAACGCTCCGATAATAAATACATTCACAAACGCAGATACTTATGTTATAATGTATTTTAACAAATTGTGCCCAGACTTCAATCACTTCAAAGGGGGTCCCCGTTTTGGAGATCAAGAGAAAAGAAATACTGCCCGACGTATGGCTTAACTGCCTGCAGACAGATAAATTCAAGTCCGACTGTCTGAGTCTCAGTCTGCTTACCCAGCTCGAGAGGGACACCGTTTCCGCCAACGCCCTCATCCCCCGGGTCCTCAGCCGCGGCACCGCCTTTCACCCGGATATGGACTCCATATCCGCCGCCTGCGACGAGCTTTACGGCGCACGCATCCTCCCCATAGTCCGCAAAAAGGGCGAGGTGCTGTCTCTGGGTTTCTATGCGGGATTCATCGCAGACCGCTTCACCCCGGGCGGAGAAAAGCTCCTTGAGAGCGTTGCGGATATGCTGGCGGAAATGCTCCTCTCCCCTGCCACCCGGGGCGGTCTCCTTATGAAAAACTATGTGGAGAGCGAGAAGGAAAAGCTTATTGACGATATCCGCGCCCGCATAAACGACAAACGCCTCTATGCCGTATACCGCCTTCTCGGCCAGATGTGTGCCTATGAGGATTACGGTGTGGATGACATGGGCGAGGAGACCGATGTAAATTCCATCAGCTATATCGACCTGACAAAGCATTACCGCACACTGCTGCAGGAATGCCCCATCGAGATATTCTACTGCGGCGCAGCACCCATGAGACGGGTGGAAAGCGCTTTGAGAAACGCGCTGATGGCCCTGCCCAGAGGGGATATCAACTACGAGATCGGCACCGACATACGCATGAACGCCGTGTCCGAAACTCCCCGTTATTTTGAGGACGCCCTGGATGTCACTCAGGGCAAGCTCGAAATGGGCTTCCGCCTTGGGGAGATAATGGATGACCCCGACTTTGCCGCGATCCGTGTATTCAACGCTCTCTACGGCGGCACCGCCACCAGCCGCCTTTTCCTGAATGTCCGCGAAAGGCTCTCCCTTTGCTACTACGCAGGCTCTTCCTGCGACCGTCTCAAGGGCATAATGCTGGTATCCTCCGGCATTGAGTTTGATAAGTTTGAGGAGACCAAGGCCGAGATACTTGCCCAGCTCGAGGCTCTGAAAAAGGGGGAATTCAGCGATGAGGAGCTGTCCTTCGCCAAAAAGAACGTATGCAGCGACCTTGTGGCTCTGAGCGACTCCCCCGGCGCTCTGGAGGATTTCTACCTCACCCAGACTCTCACCGGTCTGGACTACGGTCCCGATGAGTATGCCGCCCTCTGCGACATGGTAAGCCGTGAGGACATTATAGCCGTGGCCAAAAGCATTGAGCTTGACAGCGTATACTTCCTCCGCGGTCTTGAGGAATGGGAGAAGGAGGATGAGGCCGATGACTAAATACGAATACCCCAAGGTGGGCGAAACTCTCTACAGGGACACTCTGCCCAACGGCCTGCGCCTCAGCATTATGACAAAGCCCGGCTACAGCCGCTGCCATGCCTACTTTGCCACGAACTATGGCGGAGTGGACCGCCGCTTCCGTCTGGGCGGCCGCTTTATCGACACCCCTGCCGGTGTTGCCCATTTCCTTGAGCACAAGATGTTTGATATGCCCGACGGCCGCAATGCTCTCAGCGAGCTTGCCGCCTCCGGTGCCGACCCCAATGCCTACACCACCGCGGCCATAACTGCCTATTTCTTCGACTGTACCGAGGATTTTTACTCCAACCTCGAAACTCTTCTGGACTTCGTCTCCACTCCCTATTTCACCGAAGAGAGCGTGAAAAAGGAGCAGGGCATTATCGCTCAGGAAATAAGAATGTACGAGGATGAGCCGGGCAGCGTTGTTTTCAACTCCCTCATGGAATGTCTCTATGAGCACCACCCCATCCGCGACGATGTGGCGGGAACCGTGGAATCCATCTCCGAGATCACCGCCCAGACCCTCTATGACTGCCACAAGGTCTTTTATGCCCCCGGCAACATGAGTCTCTGCGTGGTGGGCGATGTGGATCCCGAAAAGGTCCGCGCCGCCGCATCCCGAATACTCCGCAAGGACTCCGGAGAGACCCCTGGCCGCGACTACGGTCCCGAGGAGAGTCTCCTCCCCGCAAAGCCCCGTTTTTACAGAGCCATGGAAGTATCCGCTCCCCAATTCATGCTGGGCTGCAAGATAAAGGCCGAGAAAAGCGGCAGCATGTGTCTGCGCCAGAAGCTGGTGGCAGGGGCAGCTTTGAGCTATCTCTACTCCCGCTCCTCCCCCTTCTACACCCGTCTCTACAGTGAGGGACTTATAAACACCGATTTCTATGTGGAGCTTTATCATGCTGCCGACACCGCCACCGTTCTCTGCGGAGGCGAAAGCCGCGACTGCGAGAAGGTTCTCAGCGAGTTCCTTGCAGAAGCTCAGAAGGCAGCGGACAAGGGTCTTGACGAGGCGCTCTGGGGCCGCATTAAAAAAGCCGCCTACGGAGCCAGAGTGAGGTCCCTCAGTTCCTTCGGCGGGCTCTGCGCCGCCATGGCAGATGCGGATTTCTCCGGCTACAACTGCCTTGACTCCTTCTCTGTTATGGACTCCATAACAGCTGAAGATGTCCGTGATTTTATAAAGGAAAACCTTGTTCCCCAGCGCTTCGCCATGAGCGTTATAACCCCGGCCCAGTAAAGCCCGGATACTTTTCCGCCAAGGAGGCATATATATGAGAGAAGCAATAATATCCTTCCCAATGCTTGGCGAAGCCTTCGCCATCAATCCCCCCTACTGCCTGAATGTGGGCAATTTCTGCATATACTTTTACGGCATCATCATCGCCTGCGGCCTTCTTCTGGGCATAGTGTACGGCGTAAAAAACGGCAGACGCATGGACATTGAGCCGGACACCATCTATGATCTGGTAATCTGGGCCGTCATTGCCGCAATTATCTGCGCCAGAGCCTACTATGTTATCTTCAACTGGAGTTCCTATGCCGCAGATCCCTCAAAGATTTTCGCCATCCGTGACGGCGGTCTTGCCATCTACGGCGGTGTTATCGGAGCCATTCTGGCCCTCTGGGTGCGCTGCCGCATGAAAAAGTGGAGCATCTTCCCCGCTCTGGACATTATGAGCTTCGGTCTTTTCATCGGCCAGGCCATAGGCCGCTGGGGCAACTTCTTCAACCGCGAGGCCTTCGGCTATGAGACGGATATTTTCTGCCGCATGGGTCTCACTCTGAACGGCAACACCATGTATGTCCACCCCACCTTCCTCTATGAAAGTCTCTGGAACATCCTTGGCTTCGCAGCCATGCATTTCTACAGCAGGAAGCACAGACGCTATAAGGGGCAGTTTTTCCTCCTCTATGTGTTCTGGTACGGTCTGGGCAGAGCCATGATAGAGGGGCTGCGCACCGACAGTCTCTGGCTTGTCCCCGATGTGATAAGGGTAAGCCAGCTTCTTGCCGCAGTCACCTGCCTGCTGTCTCTTGCGCTGCTCATTATCAACTTCCGCCGTGTATCCGCCGGCAGAAAGCCCCTCTTCGGTCAGAGCCTTGACGCTGAAGGCGAAAATGTTATAATAGAGGAAAGCACCGTCCCCGAGACAGCGGAAGAGAGCGCAGAAGAGGCCGAAGAAGAGCCCGAAGCAGCGGAAGATGCCGAGACCGGGGAAGAGTCCGAAGCCGAGGAATTGTCCGAGGCTGCGGAAGATGACAAAGAAGAGAATGACACCACCGAAAATCAAGAATAAATGATCAGGAGGAAATAATAATGGCTGATATTAATTCCATCAAAGATAAGATCCTGTCCGGTTTGGACAAGGCAATAACAAAAACCATCGGCTTTGCCGGGAAGGCAGCAGACGCCACCCGCGACGCAGCCGCAAAAACCGCAGGCAAGACCCGCGATGTGGCAGAAAAGGCTGCAGGCAAGGCAAAGGCAGGCGCCCGTATCGCCAAGCTGAACATTGAAATCGCCGGCGAAAAGGAAAACATGAAAAAGACCTATCTGGAGATGGGCAAGCTCTACTATGACACCCACAAGGATTCCCCCGAGGGCTTCTTCATCCAGCTTTGCGAGGAGATCGCTCTGGCTGAGCAGAACATCGCCGAAAAGGAGGCAGAGATCGAGGCTCTCAAGGCCGAGGACGACGGCTCCATCGAGGTTGAGTTTGAGGAGATCGTGGACGAGGAAGAGCCTGCTGCCGAGGAAAAGTGCGAGTGCTCCTGCAAGGAAAAGCTCGAGGACGCCATCGAGACCGTTGAGGACATGGTGGAAGAGGTCATCGACACCGTCGAGGACAAGGTTGAAGAGATCGTCGAAGACTGAGATACATATTCCCAACAAAAAATGCTCCCTAACTAAAGGGAGCATTTTGTTTCTTTATTCATCATTATTCTGCCTTCTGGGCTGCTATTTTCTTTTTCCAGCAGCGGTGGCACATGGCTATGTAGCTGTCGTTGCCGCCAAGAAGGATCTGACTGCCTTCGGTGACGACCCTGCCATTTTCGTCGATTCTGGCATTGACGGTTGCCTTGCTGCCGCAGGCGCATACGGTCTTTATCTCGGTGATGGAATCGGCAAGCTCCATAAGTCTGCGTGCGCCGGGGAAGAAGTTTGTGAGGAAGTCGGTGCGCAGACCAAAGCAGAGAACGGGCACATTTTCCTCGTCCACTATGCTGCGAAGCTGGTCTATCTGCTCAGGAGTCATGAACTGGGCCTCGTCGGCAATGATAACATCGAAGTTTCCGGCCTTTTTATATTCCTCGCAGACATTCTGATCAGGGGTGATTATCTGTGCATGGCGCATCAGGCCGATGCGGCTTTTGATGATATCCGCTCCGTCACGGGTGTCCACACTTGGCTTTATGAGCCATACGCTCATGCCAAGCTCCTCATAGTTGAACTGGGTGATAAGAGCCTGTGCGCTCTTGCTGGAGCCCATTGCTCCGTATTTGAAATAAAGCTTAGCCATGATTATTCACCTTTCTTTCGGAGATATGCCCGGATGCGCTCCATCACCATGCCGATTGCCACAGTGTTGCGTCCTCCCTCAGGGATAATCACATCGGCGAAGCGCTTGCTGGGCTCCACAAACTGCTCATGCATGGGCTTGACAGTGCTGAGATACTGGTTAACAACGCTCTCAAGGCTGCGGCCTCTGTCACGGACATCACGGACTATGCGGCGGAGTATGCGCACATCGGCGTCCGTGTCCACAAAGAGCTTGATGTCCATTTCCTCCCGAAGCTCTTTCTCCGCAAAGATAAGTATGCCTTCCACAATAATTACTCTGGCAGGGTGAACCTCCACAGTCTTATCCGAGCGGTTGTGGACGGAATAATCGTAAACCGGGCACTTTATACTTTCTCCCCTTTTCAGAGCTTTCAGATGCTTCAGCATAAGCTCCGTGTCGAAAGCGTCGGGGTGGTCATAGTTGAGTTTGCAGCGCTCTGAATAAGGCATATCGTCATGGGCCTTGTAATAGTTATCGTGATACATGACGGAGACATCTCCGCCGAACTCGCGGATAATGCGCTTTGTGATGGTTGTCTTGCCGCTGCCGGTGCCTCCGGCGATACCGATGGTAAGAACGTCCATATCCGGCCTCCCGTTTTTTCTTTATCTATGTCATATTACCATATAATATCCCCGTATGCAAATTGACTTTTGCTAAAAATATAATTATAATTTCCTTATTAGCTCTCCCCTGTGAATATCCAACCCGTCGCCGAAGGCGACACCGCAGCTCTTCACTTTTCACTGTTAACTATTCACTAATTTTTACCGGAGGTAAGAAACCATGTCTATCCCCACTCCTCATATAACCGCCAAGGCCGGCGAGATTGCCAAGACCGTGCTCATGCCCGGTGACCCCCTGCGCAGCAAGTTCATTGCAGAAACCTTTCTTGAAAACCCCGTTCTTGTAAACAACACCCGCGGAGTTCAGGGCTATACCGGCACATGGAAGGGCGTTCCCGTCACTGTCATGGCCTCCGGTATGGGCATTCCCTCCATAGGCATCTACTCATGGGAGCTATACACCGAGTACGGCGTTGAAAATATCATCCGCGTCGGCTCTGCCGGAGCATTGAAGGACGAGCTGCAGCTTATGGACATAGTTATCGGTCAGGGCGCCTGCACCGACTCCAACTTTGCCCATCAGTTCGGTCTCTGGGGCACCTTCGCTCCCATAGCCGACTATGAGCTTATGCGGGCAGCTATTGATGTTATGGAAGAAAAGGGTCTCACTCCCAAAGTAGGCAATCTTCTCTCCTCCGATAACTTCTATTCCGACGGCAGTGACAGCTCCGACCGTTGGAAGAAGATGGGCGTCATGGCAGTTGAGATGGAGGCCGCAGGACTTTACATGAATGCCGCCCGTCTTGGCAAGCGCGCTCTGGCCATCTGCACAATCTCCGACCACATCTACCGCCCCGAGATTCTTCCTGCCGAGGCTCGCCAGACCGCCTTCACCCAGATGATGGAGGTGGCTCTTGATACCGCTGTCAAAATGGCAGAGAAATGAAAATGTTTACATAAGAATTTTCTATATATTGAGGCTTAATTCTTTAAGTTTAAACCTTGATTTAAGTCTCCCACTGGTGATATAATAGCCGCGGTGTTTGTTATGCACCAGACAACTGTGTAAGCAAAAAAACCAAATATAATTTAAAGGAGAAAAAAACATGAAAAAGTTCATCGCACTGTTTCTCGCACTCGTGATGGTCTTTGCTCTCTGCGCCTGCAATGCAGCTCCCGCTGCTCCCGAGGCTCCCGCAGCTCCTGAGGCTCCCGCAGCCCCCGAAGCTCCCGCAGCTCCCGAGACTCCCGCAGAGCCCGAGACCCCCGCTGAGCCCGAGACCCCCGCTGAGCCCGAAGCTCCCGCTGAGATCACCAGCGCCGACGATGTCGCCGACGACATGACCTCTGAGGACGGCAAGTATGCCATCGCCTTCATCACTGACGTTGGCCAGCTCAAGGACAAGTCCTTCAACCAGGGCACCTATGACGGCGTTAAGCTCTACGCCGCCAAGACCGGTCTTTCCTACAAGTACTATCAGCCCGCCAACGGCGACGCCGCTACCGACGACGACCGTTACGACGCTATGAAGGCTGCTTGCGAGAACGGCGCTCAGGTCGTTGTCTGCGCCGGCTTCATGCAGGCTGCAGCTCTCGAAAAGGCTGCTAAGGAATTCACCGATGTCATGTTCATCTTCATCGATGGTTGGCCCCTCGGCCTTGACAACGTTGCCGGTATCGCCTTCCAGGAAGAGCAGCCCGGTTACTTCGCCGGCTACGCAGCTGTCATGGACGGCTACACCAAGCTCGGCTTCTGCGGTGGCGGCGGCGGCACCAACCCCGCTTGCATGCGCTACGGCTACGGCTTCGTTCAGGGTGCTGACGCAGCCGCTAAGGATCTGGGCGTAAACGTTGAGATCAACTACTCCTGGGAGTACGGCGCTTCCTTCTCCGCTTCTCCCGAACTCCAGACCATGGCTTCCGGCTGGTACACCAACGGCACTGAGGTCATCTTCGCCTGCGGTGGTTCTATGTTCCAGTCCATCGTTGCTGCTGCTGCTGCCAACGACGGCGCTGTCATCGGCGTTGACGTTGACCAGAGCTTCGAGTCTGACACCGTTATCACCTCCGCTATGAAGGGTCTCTCCGCTTCCGTTGAATGGGCCTGCGCTAAGGTCTACGACGGCACCTGGGCTGAGATCGGCGGCGGCAATGCCACCTCTCTGGGCGCTGCTGACAACGCTGTCGGCCTGCCCACCGCTACCTGGTCCCTCGAGGGCTGGTCCGTTGCCGACTACGAGGCAATGTTCGCTAAGGTCGCTTCCGGCGAGATGGTTATCGACGCTGAGGCTCCCGCAGCTCCCGCAAGCACCGACAACGTCACCGTCAACATGATCGGCGGCTAAGTCAACAGCTTACACACAAATGAAAAGGAAGTCCTTCGGGACTTCCTTTTTTTATGCTTAGACGGAACGGTCAAAACCGTTCCGTCTAAGCATAAAAAACCGGCATAATGCGCATTCGCCGAGATGCGGAGGGAATCCAGAGCTATGCACCGCCGGCGCGCCGGGGCGACGCGCCCTACGGTCGGTGAATGAAGTCAGTTTCTATTCGCAGTGCATGTTACGGGGCGTGAGTGCCTGCCGCATGGCGGGGGCAAGCGCCCGCCCTACGGATGCGATACCAACCGGCAGTAATTCGTAGGGCGCGATGCCCTCATCGCGCCGCCGAAGCTGTACCGGGTTTGTGGCGGGCTGAGGTCAGCCCGCCCTACGGGTGCAACATATGCCACAAATCTAAAACAAAACGCCCTCCGATGGAGGCCGTTTTGTGATATTTGGAATAGTTTTATCT
>JAZNZM010000217.1:0-3370 GCA_045594965.1 Oscillospiraceae bacterium
ATGGCTACGATCCGACTTTCAGCGATAATATGAAGAATCTGCAAAGAGATATGCTGGATGGCGTGCTCACCATGGACGAGCTGTATAAATCGGAGCGGCTGCTGGACGAGGCGGAGGAAGAGAATCTGCCTTCAACCGTGGGCAGCAGCATGCGCCTTATCGAGGAGGAATTTCCTGAGCTGCCTGCTCTCATATATGACGGCCCCTTCTCCAATCATCTGACGGACAAGACCCCCATAATGCTTGAGAACGCGGAGGAGATAGACGAGCGCACAGGACGGGAAATAGCAGCGGCTTTTCTGCGGATAGGCCATACCCGGGTTTATCCCGCAGGTGAGTGCGGCGGCAATCTGCCATGTCTTATCTATCAGGCAGAGCGCAGCAGCGGCGATACGGTGTCGGTGGCAGTAACCAAAAAGGGCGGTATGGTGCTCAGCATGCTGTCGTCACATCAGGGGGGAAACGGCGAAGGCATGGACACTGCCGAAGCGCTGCGCCGCGCGGAAGATTTTCTCAGCACGAGGGGCTACCGCAGTATGGAGGAGACTTACTACATGGAGCGCGAGGGAGTGCTGACCGTAAACTATGCCTCCACCAAGGGCGATGTGCGCCTTTATCCCGATCTTATAAAGGTTTCGGTGGCCCTTGATAACGGAGAGGTCTGCGGCTTTGAAGCTCTTGGCTATATTTCTTCCCACGGTGACAGAGCCCTGCCGGAGGCAAGGGTGGATGCTCAGGAGGCCGCTGAGAAGCTGTCCGATGAGCTGAGGGTGGAAACAAGCCGCCTCGCGGTTATTCCGACTGCCGGAGGTCAGGAAAAATTCTGCCACGAATTTGTGTGCCTGAATGAAGAAGAACAGCGTTTTATCGTCTATGTAAACGCTGTCAGTGGGGAACAGGAGAAGATTTTGATTCTTTTGGAGGACGAAAACGGCTCTTTGACCCTATGAGAGGGCGCAAAAGTGGGTAAACACTTGACGGAACGGATAAAAAGTTGTAGAATAAAGTGAATTACCAGATATTCCACCAGAGAAAGGTTGGTTTTTTATGGGCTTTATTCCTCAGATCACCTGCCGTCATTGCGGCAACCAATATATGGGCATCTATAACCGCTGCCCTCATTGCGGAACAAGACGCGTCAAGGCAAGCGGCAGAGCGGCCGGCACCACCACCGCTGCCAGCAAGGGCAGCGCCGCTAACGCACGCCTTAATATCAACACCCAGTGGCAGTTTATTTTCGGCTGCATACTTGTTGTTGCTGTTATCGTTGCTGTCATCATCCTCATTACCACCAGCCTCGGCGGTGGAAACAGAATTGATATTGAGGGTCAGATAAGCTGGAGCCTTGATGCTACCGACACCCAGCCCCAGTCCGTAACGGTTAATCTGCTGGCAAACGGCACAACTGTGGACAGTGCCACCGTAACCGCGGACAAGAGCGGCCAGTGGCTCTATACTTTCAAGGACCTTGAGGTTGAGGACGATGATAAGAAGGCTATCTTCTATTCCGTTGAAGCAGACGAAATGGAAGGCAAGACCGTTTATAATTCCGGTTATGACCTTGTCATTGCTACGGAAGTGAAAATTGTCGAGCCTCCCCAGCCCCAGACCCCTGCAGAGCCTGAAGAGACCCCCAACCCCAATATCCACACTGTCATCATCAACCACCTTGGACGCGACCTGAAGGATGAGTTCTCTCTGGCCGCCGACGAGACCATTGACCTTGATGCAGTTGCCTATCCCATCGATGAACCCTGCACCATCAAGTGGCGCAGCAGCAACAAGGATGTTTTCACCGTTGATGCTGACGGCGTTGTCACTCCCGTTTCCAATGGCTGGGGCATTGTTGTGGCCTATGTTGGCGAAATCGAGCACAAGCTCAATGTCCGTATCTGGGGCTTTGAGGATACCGCTGAATAAGCAGATATAACAGTTTTTGCGCTGATTCGAAAAAATATTTCGAATCAGCGCAAAAAAGTGTTGACAAACTTAGTTGTTCTTGTTATACTAACAAAGCTGACGGACGATTGGCGCAGCTGGTAGCGCATCCGCTTGACGTGCGGGAGGTCACAAGTTCGAGTCTTGTATCGTCCACCAAAACCGCTTGCAGAAATGCAAGCGGTTCTTTTTTATTTCTGCTAAATCCCGGGATTCTTTTCCCGGGATTTTTATATACCAACAAAGGTTTGCAAATATACGACAATTTTAATAAATCCACAATACATTTGCGTTGAAGTATTAACTTTTTTGCTATATATTAGAAAAAAGAAGATTATATATCTATGTGAGCGGCTTGATGCGGCTTTTGCGCATTTGGACAGGAGAAAAAGTGAATGAAAAACTGGGTTATAAGAATACTGGTCTGCATATTTGCTGTGTCTTCTCTTACGGGCTGTTCACTAAATGCCGGGTCAAACAATGCTCCGGAAGGTCAAACAGTGTTTTCGGGATGGGGACCTCACATGTTCCACGCCATTTTTGACTCACATGGAGATCGTGCGGACAAAGTCGTTGAGACACTGTTAACTGCTGCCCAAGAGAACGATAAGGAATTGATCAAAGGCCTTATTTCTCCCAATGTAACAGAATCTGTTTCAGAAACAGCATTGGATATTCAGATTGGCGGCTTCTGTGAGAATTTCGAGGGAGAACTGACAGCGTTCGCCGAAACTGCATCTGTTAGTTCACAACGGAAAAATGACTCTGTTTCCACGAGCTATTATGAAGGCACATATTCCGTTCAAACAACAGAGGCCAATTATCTGTTGGCCATTAAGCTTGCTATAAGTAACACCACTGATCCAGACGAAGAAGGTATCCATTCCATATACATAATCGAGGAAGAAAAGCATAATAGTGAGTTTGCATACTGGGGAGGAAATGTGTGGGAACCCGGGATTTGGGTTGAATAAGTAGCAAAATGATATGTCAACAGTAAACTGCTCTGTTTAAGTGAGGATTGAGGGGACAGGGGACGGTTAATTCGATAATAACCAGTACTTAACACCTGAAAACCGCTCAAAACATGCCTTCGATGCAGCGCATGAATTGAATATAGCGACATAATAACTATTAAGCCTCAGGGGTGCAGCCCTGTACGGCTGCACATAGCTGCCCCGTGTTTTTGGCAATACAAAATGTCGTATTCGTAGGGCGTCGGGGCGTCAAGAAAACATGCCGATGACATGTTTTTAGCCTCCGACCGCAGGAGCTATGCGACCAGGAGGGAAGTTCAGGAGGTAATTTTAGGCAAAAATCTTGTCGAACTAAACACCCCGGCGCGCCGTCTCAAAACAGCTAAAAGTCCGATAAATCGTACATGTTTTCCTCCCTTAAAAATACCCCATTTTTGACGCTTTAGCCCCTAATG
>JAZNZM010000218.1:0-2363 GCA_045594965.1 Oscillospiraceae bacterium
GAATTTCGGGGCGACACCACGGTGCTGGAGCTGCGGAAAAACCGCACGGCCCTTTTGTCCTCCGCAGGAAAGGTGGAGGAAGTGAGCTTTTCCCGCTGCGTTCTGGCCACTGGCTGCAGGGAGAGAGCCATAGGCTCTCTGCCCGTCAGCGGCACACGTCCTGCAGGGGTGCTCTCCGCGGGCACGGCTCAGAAAATGGTGAACCTCATGGGTCTGGATATAGGCCGCCGCATCGTTATTCTGGGCAGCGGCGATATAGGCATGATAATGGCCCGACGCTTCACCCTTCTGGGGAAAGAGGTAGCGGCCATGGTGGAAAAGGAAGCCGCTCCCGGCGGCCTTGTGAGAAACGTGAAAAACTGCATCGAGGCCTATAATATACCTGTTCTCACCCACTCCACCGTGACGGAGATTCACGGAAGGGGCAGGGTGGAGGCTGTAACTGTGAAAAATCTGCTCAGCGGAGAATTTCGGCGCATAGACTGCGATACTCTCGTAGTCTCCGTGGGGCTCATTCCCGAAAGGGAGCTGATTGCTGATTTTGATGAGCTGCCCAATTGGCTGGCTCTCTGCGGCAACTGCGAAAAAGTGTATGAGATAGTGGACTCTGTAAGCTCTCAGTCGGAAAAGGCGGCGAGAGAACTTGTTTTGAGCGAAAATCAAAAAAAGAATATTCCCTCAGGGAGGATGCCATGTTCAGAGATTTAGTGAGAAAAAATAAGCAGGTTTCCGATGCGGAGTGCATTGAGCTGCTCCAAAACGAAAAGCGCGGAGTGCTGTCGGTGCTGGGAGATGAAGGCTATCCATACGGCATGCCCATGAACCACTGGTATAACGAGGCAGACGCTGCGCTCTATTTCCACTGCGGCAATGTGGGACACAGGCTTGAGGCCCTGCGTGAGTGTGATAAGGTGTCCTTCTGCTGCTATGACAGTGGCAGCCGCAATGAGGGTGAGTGGGCCTTCAAGGTGAAAAGTGTTATTGTTTTCGGCAGAATAGAAATCATTGACGATATGGACAGGATAATAGACGTTACCACAAAGCTCAGCCATAAATTCACTGATGACGAAAGCTATATCAGGGACGAAATCGAAAGAGCGGCCCACAGAACCCTGCTTCTGCGGCTTGCGCCGGAGCATATCTGCGGCAAGCTGGTGACAGAGGCCTGAGTATTAAAGGGAAAAAGGGGAGAGAGAAATGCTTGAATACATACTGGTTTTCCTTATCGCCTTTTGCGGCTCTGCTGTTCAGACGGTGGTGGGCTTCGGCTTTGTCATATTCCTCATGGCTCTGACACCCCTGTTCCTGCCCATAGGCACCTGCCTTGTGGCGGCACAGCTTTCGGGAGTGTTCATGAGCGGAATGCTGGTTGTGGGCAAAACCCGATCCCTTGAGCCTAAGAAGTTTCTGTGGCCGGCTGTCACCGCTTCGGCGGCCAGCCTGCTGGGTCTGCTGTTCCTGAGCGGCATAGATAACTCTCTTTATATGAAGCTTCTGGGAGCGGTCCTGCTGCTTCTTGCTCTCTGGATGATGAAGTTTTCATCCCTTGTGAAAATAAAGCCAGGTGCCGTCGGCGGTGGCATTGTGGGTGTTCTGGGAGGGCTGATGGGCTCACTGTTCGGGGTCAGCGCTCCTCCTCTGGTGCTGTACTACACAGCCACCTGCGACACAAAGGACGGATATGTTGCCAATCTGCAGCTGACCCTTTTTATCCAGACTGCCGTGTGCATCATAGGCCGTATTGTATTTGGAATGTGGCCGGATGGTGCGTTCTGGTATTGTATCCCGGCGCTGCTTGGCTCTTATCTGGGCAAATTCCCAGGAAAGTGGCTCTATGATAAGCTTGAGATGAAAACCTTCAAAATGCTGGTTTTCATCTTCATGGGCATACTTGGCATTTATATTTTCCTGAGCAATATGTAAATAAAGGAAGGCGGGTCTGATTGATCCGCCTTCCTTTCAGCTTGTCAAAAAAGTCTTTTTGACAAGCTGAAACCAGTTTTTTGAACTTCAAAAAGTTCAAAAAACTTATGATTTAATCAATAAGAGGGGCCTTTGCCCCCTTAATAATCCCCCGCTGCTCTATTTCTTTTCTGCGCAGCATAGGTTTTTCGACAGTCTCAAAGGAAGGCGGATCGGATCGATCCGCCTTCCCTTATATAGTGCCTTTAGGCGAAATAAAATCCCCTGGTACTACCAGGGGTAAGAAAAAAGCCTTGGCAAAATAAAACCTCCATGTTACGGTGGTGAAGGTTTGGCGACCGCATCACAAGACAGCAACAAGGAGGTTTTAAGCAATGAAGAATGAGGTAAAACATACAGCACACTCAAGTTATCGATGTGAGTATCATATAGTATTTGCA
>JAZNZM010000219.1:0-3578 GCA_045594965.1 Oscillospiraceae bacterium
AAAACGCCGCAGGCGGTTTGAGGGTTCGAATCCCTCACCCGCTGCCAATCCCTCTGTTTTCGGACAGAGGTTTTTTTTAGCAAAACTGTTGGATGGGGGGGATGATAATAATTCAGTGTATACAGTGTATACAGCGGATGATCAGCTTTCTTTTGCGATAAAGGCAAGAAGCTCTTCGCGCATAAGCTCTGCGGCAGCGTTTTCCCGGTTTGTGTTGTGATAAACCCATGTGTCAAAAACACAGCCGGGTGTGGAAATATCAATGCTCCATACATTAAGAAGGCTGTTCTGACTGAGATACTGGGGCAAAATGGCAAGACCTTTTCCGAATGCCACCATTGCAAGGGCGCTTTCCGCATTTGGAACTTTCACAACATTAAGTGTGTATCCGGTGAGTTTTTCTGCCAACTGACGAATACTTGCGTATGAGCAGAAAACTTCATCGGCATAGGGAATAAGCAAGGTTTCTCCGGCCAGATCCTCAAGTCTGATGTTGTGACTGTTGAAGAGCTTGTGACTTTCAAGGGTGCTGAGTACTCCGGGGGAGCGGAAGGCAAGGGTGGAGGATATATATGTCGGCAGCTTTTGCAGCTCAAAACAGGTGAAGCTGAGGTCATAGTTTTCAAACACAGCAAGTCTGTCGCTGCGGTTGATAAGCTCAATGGAAAGATCAATGTCGGGGTATTTGGACGAGAAATAGTTAAGGAATATTACCAATTGGTCGTGAATGGAGTTTTCCAAACACGCAATGGAAACTCGGCCGCTTGTGTGTGTGCCCGCCAGACGGAGATGACTTATGGCGGACTCGTTTTTTTGGAGCAGGCGAGGGATTCGGCTGGCCAACATTCTGCCCTGACTTGTAAGCCGTACGGAGTGGGTATTGCGCTCAAGCACTTTTACGCCCAACTCATCCTCAAGTTCTGCAATGTGCCGGCTGAGACTTGACTGAGTCATAAAAAGTTTTTTTGCAGCTCCGCTGAAGCTGAGTGTCTGGCTGAGAATGAGAAATTCAAACAGTCTTTCAGTTGTCATTGCTCTTTCCTCCTGTTCCCACGGAACGAAATCCCTCAAGAAATTCAGCTACATAGGGGTTGGGATTATCCTTGCGATAAAACATGTACATGGTAATTTCAAAGCTGGGGTCAACAACGGGCAGAGCAACTGTATTCGGAGGAATCATATTTCTCATATTTCGTGGGCAAAGCGCCAGGCCCTTTCCAACGGGCACCATAACAAAATGGGCGGAGGGACACACGTCTCCCTCATAGAGCGTGTATGAGATGCCGCTTTTATTCAGGATATTGATTTCTGCGTCATGATAATTTCGGTCAGCCCCTTTGGGGTACAGAACAAAGCGTTCGCCTTCAATATCGGAAATGCTAAGGGAGGATTTATGTGCAAGATGGTGGTGCATTGGCACAAGCGCAAGAACCTTCGTGCTGTATACCTCCTCTTTTTCTATGCCGTGAAAAGAAACGCTTTTCGGCGCATAGGTGAGGAAAATGTCCAGTTCACCCGATGCTATGCTGCGCTCAGCGCAGTGCCCTCGGTCATCATACAGATCGAGACGGATATTGGGGTATTGAAGATTAACCGTATCAAGAAAAGGACCAAGCTTTGACGGTATGGTAAATCCGGAAAAACCGATTTTTATACCCAAAGTTCCGCTTTCGGATATGCTGCTGATACCGCTGACAAGTTGGCTGTATTCCTGATTTATGTCTCTGGCATCACTGTAAAAGCGCCTGCCGGCTTCTGTGAGGCTCAGCGAATGGGCGTTTCTTTCCAAAAGACGCACTCCAACGCGCTTTTCCAGCAGAGCTATGTGATTGCTGAGTAGGGCAGGGGAAATTCCAATCCTTTCCGCAGCCGCTACAAAGGAGCCACAGTGGACCAAAGTGCAAAATTCTTCAAGCCGTCGAATGTCCATAAACTACCTCTAAATCAAAAATTATGCATTAACATGTTAAATGTATATCAAAATACTTGTAATGTCAAGGCTGCATATAGCATGAAATAACTCTCCAAAACTACAAATAATGCCTTGTTCGGGAATAAGAGCATAAATTAACCCAATAAAAACGGAATAAACAAAAACGCGCAAATTGTTGAAAAGGTTTTTCTGTGGTGATAAAATGAAAAATGTAAAAAGGTGTGGTCATACATACATTTTTCTACAGTAATATTATGGAGGAATAATTATGAAGAAACTGCTTGCACTTGTGCTCGCCCTTCTGATGGTGGTATCTCTGTTTGCCGCCTGCGGCGACACTGCCCCTGCAGATCCCGCTGCTCCCGAAGATCCTTCCGCTCCTGAAGCACCCGCTGAGCTTGACCTCGTGGGCTTCTGCACTGTCAGCATGAGCGAAAGTATCTATGTTCTGGAGGAAGAAGCTCTGATCAACATCTTCGACGGCAAGGCTAAGGTTCAGACCGTCAGCTGCGATCAGGACTCCGCTCTTCAGATTCAGCAGATCAAGAACTTCATCACCATGGGTGCTGACCTTCTTGTTATCAATCCCACTGATATCCGTGCTCTGGGCGACGCTATCAAGGAAGCCCATGAGGCCGGCATCAAGATCTACATCAACGGCGCAACCACCGATGAGCTCAGCGAAGAATACTATGACTGCTGCACCGTTTCCGACGAATATCTCTGCGGCGCTTATGTTGCCATGATAGCCAAGAACTGGATCGAGGCTCATGCTGATGAGCTTGATGCAGCCAACCCTGACTGGGAGCTCTCCTTCCTGGAGTCCAACCTGGCTGAAGAGACTCTCAAGCGCTCTCTCGGCGAGCAGAGCATTCTTGAGCCCCATCTGAAGAATGCAGACGGCGATTATGTGGACGCCAGCGGAAATGTTGTTGATGAGGCAGGCAAGGTTGAAAACCCCGCCTTCTGCCAGATCGCTCTTGACCATTTCAACGGCATTATCACCGAACAGGATCAGACCAACGGCGGTCTTAACGTTGCAAATATTCTCACCACCAACCCCAACACCCGCGTTTTCATTGCTTACAACTCCCTGGCATCCACTCAGGGAGGCCAGTACAAAGTCGATAACTATGCCGACCAGATAGACGAGTTCGCCTTCTTCTCTGCCGGCGTTATGGGCAACGAGGCTGACTATATTGTCGGCTCCGTATCCGACACGGAGGGCGTAACTCCCTCTGTCATGCGCGGCGCTGTTCAGTTCGGCGTTTCTGCAGCAGGCGGCGACGTGGCAAGCTCTGTTGCCAACACCGCTTACGGTATCCTCTACGGCGAGGAAGGCGTTGACTACTTCAAGAAGAACCCCGACGGCATTGCCGCATGGTGGGCAGTTGATGAGGCATGGGCTCCTGACGGAGTTGCATCCGTTGCTCATTTCAACATCCTCTCCGGCGCAACCGTTCAGGCCTTCGATCCCATCACTACCCTGGACGACGCCAACACCGTTTACTATTGGAACAGCGTTGACGGCTTTGTAGAGAATGAAGCAGCCAAGGAAGAGGAGCCTGCCGCTCCCGTCGCTCCCTCCGCACCTGCAGGCACCGGCGCTGCCATTGCCGCAGGCGAATACAGCTATGTTGAGACC
>JAZNZM010000220.1:0-2839 GCA_045594965.1 Oscillospiraceae bacterium
TAATATCCTCTATTTGTTTTATACATTCGCTCGTATATTACTCTATGAACATCGCATCCCCGAACGAGAAAAATCTGTATTTTTCATCAACTGCTGTTTTATATGCTTTCATTATTCCGTCTCTATTATAAAAAGCGGAAATAAGCATCAGGAGCGTGCTTTCCGGTAAATGGAAGTTTGTAATAAGTGCATCAACCGTCTTGAATTTATATCCGGGATAAATAAATATCTTTGTCCAACCGCTTTTGGCTTCCATGATTCCATTATCGCCCATAAAACTTTCCAAAGTGCGGCAGGAAGTTGTTCCTACAGCAATTACCCTTCCGCCGGCCTCTTTAGTCTCATTTATAGCAGCGGCAGTTTCCGCGGGAATCATGCAGAATTCGGAATGCATTTCATGGTCAAGTATATCATCTTCTTTAACGGGCCTAAACGTACCGAGACCCACATGCAGAGTTACAAAACAGACTCTGATGCCCATTTCTCTTATCTCGTCCAGCAATTTCTCTGTAAAGTGAAGCCCGGCGGTAGGAGCTGCCGCTGATCCAACCTCCCGAGAATACACAGTCTGATAGCGTTCTTTATCCTGAAGCTCCGCCTTTATATATGGAGGCAGCGGCATTTTTCCGAGTTTATCAAGTATCTCGAGAAATATGCCATCATAGTCAAAGTGAATTATCCGGTTTCCGTCTTCGATTACTTCGGTAACGGTCGCCTTAAGTTCATCTTCTCCGAAAAAAATCTCAGCTCCCGGGCGCGTCTTTTTTCCCGGACGGGTCAGGCATTCCCAATTTCCCTCTCCAAGATCCCGAAGAAGCACAACTTCAACGCTGCCGCCTGTGCTTCGTCTGCCATAGAGTCTGGCAGGCATAACTCTTGAATCATTAAGAATCAGGCAATCGCCCTTTTTCAGATGTTTCTTAATATCAAAAAAGTGCTCATGGCTTATTGCTCCTGTAACCTTATCCAAATGCAATAGTCTGGAGCTATCTCTTTTTTCCAGCGGAGTCTGGGCAATCAGCTCCTCGGGAAGATCAAAATAAAAATCAGATTTCTTCATATTATCACACGCCGTATCCAAGACCCACTCCGGTGTAGTAGAATCCCAGAATTTCCTTGTAAGTTTTTTCGTAGTATCTGGCCATGGAATATGCGCCGTATTGACTCATACCAAGATGATGGCCAAAGCCCTTACCCTCAAAAACAAAGCTTCCGTCCGACATTGCTCTGACATCGAATCTGATACTGTTTAATCCAAGGACAATGCGGCAGTTTGCCAGATACAAAAAACGCGTCTCGCCGGACACAGATACAAATTCAAGCTTAACAACATTTCCCATATCAGAAAATGTTGGATGTACGCGAACAACTCTGTTAATACCAAGTTTTTCGCCCAATTCTTCACCACTGAAGGACTGAGTCCAGGAACTCATTGGGTTCATAAAATCCACAAATTCCTCATAAGGATCAACCTTTCCCTTAAGATAAGGGTGGTTGTATGTCCCGTTAACATTATAGTTACTCTCTGTCGCACCGCCATCAGATGAGAAATACAGTGCGTCCGGATACTCTCCCTCGTAGATTATATACTGGTTAGCGGTCTTCTCAACAGCTTTTACAATATTTTCACCGACTCCGGTATTTCCCTCATATGCCTGAAAGAAAATATCGCCGGTAACATCAAATCCGCAGTTTGTGTGGAACACTGTGTTCATTATATATTTCTGGGCATAGGTACGGGCAGCCACAGCCTGTGCTTTCAAAGCCTCAAGCGGCCACTTCTCATCCATCTCGCAGGCACAAACACCCATAACATACTTTTCAAGATCAACCACATTTATAACGCTGATCTTATCACCGCCAAGCATCGCAAGCTCAAAACCGCCATAATACTGGTTGCCGTTAAAAAGTGTGAGACCGGTATCTCCGCCGGGAACAACCGCAAGCTTTATATCAATATCTGTATAATCAATTTCGTAAAGAAGTTCGGCGGTGTCGGTATTATATACTCCTATACCGCATTTATTGATAAGCCTGAGGCTGATGCGATTAGCATCAGTTTTCTCCAGAGGATTAAAGCCTCTTCCCGAATCATAATATCCAAAGTTGAAACCACCGCCATATGTATTTTCAAAATTCACTTCAATAAGTCCGCTGTCGCGGTTTGGAGGATAATAATAATTCAAACCAACTTTAATAACCGTGCTTTTCCTGGCAATCCTGCCATCATGATACAAAAGGCCTGTTTCACCTTCATCCTCTCCGCCTACAGGAACGCAGCCATCAGCGGTAAGGGCATAGGCCAAGTCAACCGCAAGGGATGCAGTGCCTTCTCCGCCTATGGCATAGAGAGCCCCGATATCTCCTTCATATGCACCGTCAGGAGAATTGATATAAATACTGCCTGTTGGAAAAACTGCACCGCAGGCTAAAACATGCGCCGATATGATTGATAATAAAAAAATAATAATTCGTTTATTCATTAAATCACTAAATTCCAATTGAAATTATCAAAAAGGGGTGCTATAATACGGAAATTAAGACCCCGCTTAAACCGTTCCGTTGATTATATAGTATTTTTCAAATATTATCAAGTAATTTGTCGGAAGTAATATAAACCGGGATCAAGGCATACATTTATTCAGGCGGCAGCCGGAAAGGATGCAAGTATGGAAAAATATAAAGTTGGTGTTATAGGCGGAACCGGTATGGTGGGACAGCGCTTTGTTCCACTTATGGACGGACACCCTTGGTTTGAGCTTACAGTTATTGCTGCCAGCGCAGGAAGTGCAGGCAAAACATATGAGGAAGCGGCAGGCAAAAGATGGGCTATTGAAAC
>JAZNZM010000221.1:0-10449 GCA_045594965.1 Oscillospiraceae bacterium
TTATCGCGCATTTCCTGCAATTTATTAACATGCTTGATTTCAGCCATCAAAATGAGGCCCACAACGAGCAGTACGGGCAGAGCAAAGGCTGCCCAGATACTCAAGGCTCTTCCCATGCTTATCGGCTCCTGTTCAAACCACTCCGTCACGCAATAGTCTCCCACATATATCTCAGCGGCAAACTTCACAGGGACACGCTTGAGGGTGAGATTGAATCTATGGGTTCCTTCACTGTATTTCACATTTGCCACTGCGCCTTCAGTGAGAAATCCCAGTCTGCTTTCGTTTAATTTGCCTCCTATGAAAAAGAATTCGCCTTCTTCTGTAATTATGTAATATCCTTCACTGTATTTACCATAGTATTCTGTCTCCAGTGAGCGAACAACCACCGTCTGCTGCTGCATATCCCCGTAATCTGTCTTTTTATTTGAGATAAGCACCGGAATCGCCATAGTGCAAACAACATACAAAACCGTCAACATTACAATGATTTTATGTGATTTGAGTATGTCTTTGGCCGTCATGCGGCGCATAAGCCCAGCTCCTTTAACCTGTCGCCCTATCCGCTTTTTCTGCTGTCTGTTTTATTTTGCCCAGAGCCATATTTTCTGGCTATTCTTTTATCCCGCATTTCCTGCAGCTTTTTTCTCCGCACAATCTCCCAGCGCAGCAGTGCGGTAATTGCAAGTGCGAAAAGAAGCAGGAAAACACATACACCCATGACAGCCCATGGGCTGCTTTTCTCCTGCTCAAACTCTACCACACACTCACGGTCCACATATATTACTTCGGCGAATTTTCTGCTTTGCCGCAAAAAACTGTTCTCATAATATCTTACAACGGCCCTTGTTCCCGCTGTGAGAAGCTCCTCCAGACGCTCTCTGTCATATTTGCCGCTGATCCTGAAGCGCTCGCCGCCTTCAGTTGTAAGTCTGTAATAATCTTCTCCATCAGTAAC
The DNA here is from genome assembly GCA_045594965.1 of Oscillospiraceae bacterium. Classification (GTDB taxonomy): domain Bacteria; phylum Bacillota; class Clostridia; order Oscillospirales; family Oscillospiraceae; genus SIG459. The sequence continues at coordinate 959 of JAZNZM010000221.1, forward strand.
CCGTATCCACTCCAGAGATGCAACAACTATCTCCTGTGACTGCAGATCCTCGTATTTCAATTCAGGGGCGCCGAAATACATTACGGGAACCGCCGCAGCAAGGAGAAAACAGGCAAGGGCCATAATAATCAAAGGGTAGTTCTTCTTAAATATTTCCCTCCCCGTCATGCGGCGCATGGATTCACCATCCTTTTTCTATCCGAGCATTCTGTCTTTTTTATTAACCGTCAGGAAAAACACCCCTGTGCCCACAGCCGCCATAAGCGCGCCTGCGAAGAGCATTGTTCCCAGACCAAGATGCTCTATAAGCAGGCCTCCGGCAAAATTACCTCCGGCACAGCCAAGGGAATAGGCAGCTGTGATAAAGGCCTGGCCCTTCACCATATCGGCTGCAAGCACCTTTTTGTCTGCGTAGAACACCTGAGTTGGGGCAAGAAAGCTGTAGCTTGTGGCCTGCAGAAGCTGCACAAGGTACACCGTCTCAATGCTGCCTGCCGCCATAAGCAGCAGACTTTTCAGCAGAAAGGAAAGTCCGGCTATTTTCAAAAGCCAGCCCTCGGAGATGCGCTTTCTTATGGGCTCGTAGAAAAGAAGCACCAGTGCTTCCACCGCGGTGGCTATAAACAGAGCCACGCCCACCTCCGCACTGCCTCCTCCAAGGCGGCCAAATATTTTTATCATGTAGTTTTCCGTCATGGCATGGAAAGCACCCATGAGCAGAACACCCAGCAGGGAGAGGCAATACCAGCGGTAACGGGAGAAAAACACGGCAATGGAACAGCTGCTCTCTGCCCTTCTCTCCTCCGCTGCCTGCTTCACCGAGGGATAACCGAGACTTATTACTATATTGGCTCCCAGAAGCAGCAAAATCACCCACAGCATCCAATCCTCGCCAAAATCCGCTATGAGCCTGCCAATGCCAAGAGCAGCCAATGCATAGGCCAGCGAGCCCACGCCTCTGCCCACTCCGTAGTTTATCCTCAGTCCCATGCTGTTGCAGCTGACGCTGAGGGCATTGAGGAGGGGCATCATGGCATCAAAGCTGAATATTCCAAGGAAATACAGAAGACCCATAGCCAGCCCCTTCACAGGAAAGGCCAGAATAGCGCCGAAAAAGGCCATGGACGCCAGAGAGAGGCCGATAATCATATATTTTACGGAGCTGCCCCCAAGTCTGTCAGCCCTGTCCGCCAGCAGCGGCTGCACGGCGCAGCTGAGGAGTCCTCCAAGAGCCAGCAGCGTACCAACCAGCGACGGGCTGAGCCCCTTCGCCAGCAAATAGGCGCTGGCGAAGCTCATAACTCCGGCCGAGGCGGCCCAATAGGCCAGCTGCTGGAGAGCATATCTGAGTGTCAGAGATTTTTTCAATCTTCCTCATCCTCTGAATAGACAGATTTATAGTACGCTATGGCATTTTTAAGGTCGGAAGCGCTCTGTCCGCTGGATATGGCCATATGCGCATATCGCTCAGAGGCGGCCTTATCATCATTCAATGCGTATATAATGGCAAGGAGTGTTGACGCCTGATAGCAGCGGGAGTCTGCTTTCAGGGCCTTGAGGGCAATATCCTCCGCCGCAGCCAGCTCGCCCTCACTGAAATAAAGCTGAGCCATATTGTTATAGCCCACGGCATAATTGCTGTCGCAGTTGACGGCGTCCTCATAGCAATCCAGAGCCTTGTCCCGCTGTCCCTGCGCGGCATACTGCTGACCCAGATTGTTATAAATAACAGCGGAAACAATGCCTCTTGCGATAAGGCTCTCATACTCGGCAATAGCATTATCAGCGAAGCCCATTCCTGAATAAGCGAGAGCGGCAAGAATGTGCACAGCCTCCCTGTCCCCATTATTCAGGCAGCTTGCCTTCAATCCCGATGCAAGCTTCTCAGCTTTACGGAGCTTATTCTCGTTATAGGCTTTGTAGCCCTGAAGGAGCTTTCTGCGGGCGGATGCATTATCGGTGAATGCATTTTTCACAAAGCGTTCATAGGCCTTTGCGTAAAAGCTGAGGCTTCTGTCTGCGGAATAGCCCCTGCCTGTACGTATGAATGCCAGAACCGCTGCCGCTATAATGCCAACAGTGCGCACAAGATTCTCTGTGTACGGTGTTCCCAGAACAAACACTTCATAGCAGTACAGACCTAAAACAGCCACAATAAGAACTATGCAAATAATTCTCGCAATTTTAACTCCCATTTGGTGTACCTCCGACGCTAGAGCTAAGTTCAAAATACCAAAAATATATGTTTTTTTCAACCATTTATTGACTATGACCATTTTTTGTCTGTAATCTAAATGTACATGACTAATCTCAAACTAAATTTCTGCGAAAGCACTGCAATTGCTTGCTTCCTGTCAATACAGGGTATATAATGATTGTTCAAGCCTGAAATTATAATGAACGGTGTCTGATTATGGTATTTTCCAGTCTTATATTTCTATACGCCTTTTTCTCACTTTCTCTTCTGGCCTATGCTCTCTGCGGCAGCAGACGCAGCCAGAATGTTGTGCTGCTTGTGTTCTCTCTGGTTTTCTATGCCTGGGGCGAGCCCAAATATGTGCTGCTGCTGATGTTCATGGCTCTCACCTCATGGCTATGCGCTCTTGGAGTCAGCAGAGCCGAAAACAAAAGGGGCAAAAAGCTCTGGCTGGCTGTCGCCGCGGTAATAGATATTGGCCTTATCGGCTTTTTCAAATACTCCGGACTTATTTGCAGCATCTTCGGACCCGTGCCGGAGTTCATCGCCCGTGTTGCCCTTCCCATAGGCATATCCTTCTACACCTTCCAGCTTCTCACCTATGTGGTGGATGTATACCGCGGTGAGGCCTTGGCTCAGAAAAGCTACTGGAATGTGCTTTTGTACGCCGCCCTCTTCCACCAGTGCATAGCAGGCCCCATTGTGCGCTACAAGACCATTGACGAAGAGCTTTTCGGTTCCCAGCCCCGCCGCAGCGAATGGGCACCCGGAGTATCACGTTTCTGCGCAGGTCTCGCCAAGAAGGTGCTGCTTGCCAATCCCTGCGGCGCCATTGCCGACGCGCTTATTCTTCAGGAATCCGCGGCAAGCGATGTAAGTCTTCTTGTACAGAATGCAGAGGCCCTGTCCCAGCTCAGCGTTCTTGGCGCATGGGTGGGCGTTATCGCCTATTCCCTCCAGCTTTATCTTGACTTTTCCGCCTATTCCGACATGGCCATAGGCATGGGCCGCATGCTTGGTCTGCACTATCCCGAAAACTTCAACTATCCCTACATATCCAGGTCCGTCACCGAGTTCTGGCGGCGCTGGCACATCTCCCTTGGCACGTTTTTCCGTGACTATGTCTATTTTCCCCTTGGGGGAAGCCGCAAGGGCATAGGCAGGATGGTCATAAACTGCTTCGTGGTATGGTCCCTCACCGGTCTTTGGCACGGAGCCGACTGGAACTACCTCCTCTGGGGTCTTTACTTCTATGTTTTCCTCATGCTGGAGCGCTTTGTTCTCAGGAAAAAGTGGCTGGACAAGCTGCCCGTCATCAGCAATATCTATCTCATTTTCGTGGTGCTGCTGGGCAGAGTGCTCTTCCGCTTCACAGAGCTTGAGCTTGTAGCTGTGCTTTTCAAAAGTCTCTTCGGCCTCAACGGAAATGTCCTCAGCTCCCTCAGCGCACAGAGTCAGCTTATGAGCAATCTCTTCCTGCTCATTGCAGCCTGCGTGGCCAGCACTCCCCTCATGAAAATCATAAAAGAGCGTCTGGAGCAGCGTGCTGCCGCAAAGCCGGTTCTGGAAAAGGTCTGGAACATAGCCTTCTATTCCATCCTGCCCGTTGTTCTTTTGCTGCTGTCCACCGCCTGCCTTGTTGGCGACAGCTATAATCCCTTCATCTATTTCCAGTTCTGAGAGGTGAAGCATGTTTAGTTACAAATCCCATAAGGGCTGCCATGAGTCCCACAAAAAGGAGGAAAGCAGAAGCTCTCTTAAGCTTGTAGTCCCCTTTTTCGCAGTGTTATACATTCTTAGCATAGCGGCCTTCATCATCCCACTTCGCCCTACCTATTCATCCATGGACAGGCGTCAGCTCAGTGCCTTCCCCGAGTTTTCCATTGAGGCGCTTCTCTCCGGAGACTATTTTGACGACATAAACACTTGGTTTTCCGACACCTTCCCCGGCAGGGACAGCTGGCTCAGCCTCTCTATGGGCATAGATACCCTTCACGGACACTCCGAAATTACAATTGCGGGCGAACCCACAGGCAGCACCGTTGTAGAGGTTCCGGATGCTCCCGCATCTACCCCCACCCCAACACCGGCACCCTCTTCCGCTCCCGCGGAAACTCCCCCTTCTCAGGAAAACGATAGCCCCGCTCCTGCGGAAACTCCCCCTCAGGGCTGGGGCGGCGTGGCAGTGGATGAGAATGCCTCCATCTCCCTGGGTCCCGTAATCCAGATAGGCGACACTGCCTTCAACCAGCTCGGCTTCTCCCAGATTTACAGCGAAAAATATGCCGCCGCGCTGAACACTCTTGCAAAAAATCTGGAGGGAACCGGCGTGCGTCTTATCTCCGCTCCCGCTCCTACATCCGTAGGCGTAATGGTGGAAGGAGACAGGCTCGCAGACTTAAACTGTGCCCGTCAGGACGACATGCTGGGCTATATCCACTCTCTTGTGGATGACAGCGTCATCAAGGTTGACACTGTCACCCCTCTTATTGCCCACAACAGCGAGTATATTTATTTCCGCACCGACCACCACTGGACGGCTCTTGGAGCTTACTATTGCTACGAGGCCGTTATGGAGACCATGGGCATGGATGCCGCTCCCTTAAGCTCCTTTACCGAGTGGGATCAGGGCGAATTTGAAGGCACCATCTACTGGCAGGCAGCAAATCCCAGAAAGCTGAAGCGGGACAATGTTTTTGCCTATGTGCCCGAGGGCGATATCAGCATGACAGTCCACGACAACAGCGATTACGGCTGGGATGCTCAGCTTATTGAGGATCGCAGCATGGACAGCCCACCCAACAAGTATCTCTGCTTCATAGGCGGCGACAATGCCTTCACCGTTATTACCAATGACTCTATTCCCGATGCACCCAACTGCATACTGCTGAAGGGTTCCTTCGGCAACTGCTTTGCCCCCTATCTTACCCAGAACTACCACAAGGTTTATGTGGTGGACTACCGCAAGTATTACCGCTATACCATGAGCGATCTTGCTGAGGTCTATGATGCGGACGATATTATCGTCCTCCCCTATCTTATGGCCACTCAGGGCAGCGAAGGCACAGACCTTTTCTCCTATTTGCTCAAGTGACAAATGCCAAAAAAACCGCGTCCTCGCCTAATCCAGACGGGGACACGGTTTTTTATTCAGCAGTTTGAAAATACACCCTGCACCGCAGAGAGATAGTCCTCCGCCGTGCGGGCTTTTTTTATCTTTTTCAGATGTTTTTCCTTTTCAGGGAAGCTTTTTATCAGATAGCTCCACATCTCCTTCATACGCTGGGCCGCATTGTTGGCGCTTTGGAAATCTTTTGCACACTCCTCAAAAAGTGCGTCATGAAATTCCTTCAGCTTTTCCTGCCCCCCTGTTTCCAGCCCTTTTGCCCTCGCGGCAAGAGAGGGGTCTGCCATAAGTCCCTGACCAAACATCACAGCTCTGACCTTCGGCCACCTTACCGAAACCTCAGCGAAGTCCTCAGCGGTCTCTATGCCGCCATTATAGCTAAGAGGCATTTTTGCCACGGCAGCTGCCTTATCAAAATACTCACGGCGAACATTTTCCCTATAAAAATCCTCCCGTACTCTTGGGTGGATAATCAGCTCATCCACAGGGTATTTATTGTATATCTCCATAATGGCTCCGAACTCCTCCGGATCACGGATGCCAAGACGGGTCTTCACGGATATGCGGCAGGGGGCTTTTTCAAATATTTCTCCCAGAAACCGGTCCAGAGCATCGGTGTCGGAAAGCAGTCCCGCTCCCTTGCCCTTGGCCGTGACGGTTCCCGAAGGGCAGCCCGCATTGAGGTTCACGCAGTCATAGCCCATGGCCTTCAGTTCTCCTGCGCACCAGAGAAAATCATCGGAATTTTTGGTGAGTATCTGGGGTATTAACACAAAGCCACGGTTGTTTTCAGGAAGCAGCTCTCTAAGCTCCTTCGGAGTGAAGCGTCGGTCCCCTCCCGGAGAAACAAATGGGGCATAATATCTGTCCACACCGGGGAAAAAGCAGCTGTGGCAGCGTCTGTAAGCAGCTCCCGTGAGCCCCTCCATAGGGGCGCAGTCAATAAGAATACTCATCCCAGCAGCACATCGCTTACAAGCATCAAACAAAAGCCCAGCAGAAGAGCATAGGTTACTCCCCGTCCCTCTCCGTGATGGGTCTCTGGAATCATCTCATCGCTTACCACATAGAGCATGGTGCCTCCCGCAAAGGCCAGCGCAAAGGGAAGCACAAAGGAAGCCACACTTACAGCCATATAGCCCAGAAGTGTACCCACGACCTCTACAAGGCCTGTCATAAAAGCGCAGACAAAAGTGCGGCCCGGCTTCACTCCGGCAGCCAGCATGGGGCCTATGATAATCATGCCCTCGGGGATATTCTGCAGGGCAATGCCTCCTGCTATGAGCAGGGCCTCATCCACATTGCCGGAGCCGAAGCTTACGCCTGCGGCAATGCCCTCAGGCAGATTGTGAATGGCTATGGCAGTGACGAAAAGGAGCACTTTGCTGAGGCTGCCGTTGTGGTGGGCCTCAATGTCCGCCCCAACCATGCGGTGAAGATGGGGCACAAGCCTGTCCATAAGGCTCATGACCGCAGCTCCCACAAATATGCCGGCCACAGTGATAACAAGGCCGAACTTCCCTCCGTATTCCACAGAGGGCACAACAAGCCCCAGCACCGCGGCGGAAAGCATAACACCGGCGGCGAAGGACAGCATTATGTCCGAAAAGCGATGAGATATGTTTTTGAAGGCAAAGCCAAGAATCGAACCGAATATTGTGGCTCCGCCCACTCCAAGGGCTGTGAGAAGCACCATTTCCATAAGAACATGTCCTTTCCGAAAGGGGATAAATAAAGTATACATTCTCCGACACGGCTGTCAAGTTTGGCTTAGTGATTTTTTCTCTGGATATTTTTCGTATACAAGTGTAAAATGGCATCAGGGATGTGATTCTATCACGGAAGAAATCCGGAAATAATCTTAATATATACCTGAAAATAACACACAAGGAGGAACCAAGCATGAGACTTAAAGACAAGGTAGCAGTTATCACCGGTGGCAGCCGCGGCATAGGCTATGCCACAGCAGCCCGCTTTATCGAGGAGGGTGCCGCCGTAATTCTCACAGCAAGCTCCCCCGCCTCTGCCGAAAAAGCGGTAAGCAAGCTGAAAGAGAGCTATCCAAACGCAACGGTGGAAGGCATTGCCCCGGATCTCGGCTCTCTTAAATCTCTGCAGGAGGCCTTTGCCGCCATTGTGAAAAAATACGGACGCATTGACATTCTTGTGAACAATGCCGGTGTTTCCGAAAGCACCCCCTTTGACAAGTACACCGAAGAGCTCTATGACAAGGTTATGGATCTCAATGTAAAAGGCGTATTCAATGCAAGCCGCGCCGCAGCAGACTATATGATAGCCCAGGGAAGCGGTGTTATTCTCTCCACCTCCTCCATGGTAAGCAAATACGGCCAGCCCAGCGGCTTTGCCTATCCCGCAAGCAAGTTCGCCGTAAACGGCTTCACTCTCTCCCTTGCCCGTGAGCTTGGTCCCAAGGGTATCCGGGTAAACGCAGTTGCCCCCGGCATCACGGAAACCGATATGATGAAGGCCGTTCCCAAAGCTGTCATCGATCCCCTCATCGCCCAGATTCCCCTCCGTCGTCTGGGTCAGCCCGAGGACATTGCCAACGCCTTTGTATTCCTTGCCAGCGACGAGGCCGGATATATCACCGGTGTAGTCCTCTCTGTGGACGGCATGGCAAGAACTTAAGCTTATACTTTCAACCGCGCTCCCGGTGAGGTTTTCCTTCACCGGGATTTTTTCAGCTCAGGACGGGTATAGGCATATTGCAAAGCATAGGGCCTTTCTTCCGTTGCATCCTATGGGACTGCAGCTCTCAGCAATGTTATTCCGTCCCGTGACTTTATCACAGAATTTTCGTTGTATAGGCTATATAATAACGACAAAGAATAAATAAAAAAGAAAGGCGGTAAAAATTATGAAACTTCAGAATAAATCCGTTGTTGTCACCGGAGCCTCCTCCGGTATGGGCAAGGCAATTGTGGAACTTTTCGCCAAGGAAGGTGCAAACATCGTGGCGGTAGCCCGCCGCAAGGAGCGTCTTGAGGAGCTTGCTGCCTCTCTGGCCTCGGCCCCCGGAAAAGTTGTCCCCTTTGCAGGTGATGTAAGCTCAGAGCAGGCCATGGTTGAGGCCATAGAGCTGGCTGTCAGCAAATTCGGCAAGCTGGACATACTCGTTAACAATGCCGGCATCATGGACGATATGAGCCCCATAGGTGATGTTAAAAATGAAAAAATAGAGCAGGTCTTTGCCGTAAATGTATACGGTCCCATGTACTCCATGCGCAAAGCAGTTCAGGTATTTCTTGAGCAGGGCGACGGCGGAAACATCATCAATGTTGCCTCTCTGGGCGCAATGCGCAGCTGCGCAGGCGCCGTCTACACAGCCAGCAAGGCCGCAGTTGTCAGTCTCACCAAGAACACGGCCTATATGTATATGCCCCAGGGTATCCGCTGCAATGCCATCGCCCCCGGAGGCATCGCCACCGAAATCAGCACTTCAATGGGCATGCCCAACATGGCCGGATATGGCAGGGTGAAGAATGTCCTCGCAACCGCCCCCGCCCCCGGTTCCCCCGAGCATATCGCATCCGCTGCGCTGTTCCTCGCCTCCGATGATTCCGCCTATGTAAACGGCGACGTTCTCATCGTGGATGGCGGCTGGGCAGCAGGCTGATACCGGACGGCATTCTCCCATAAAACATTCTTTCTGAAATCATCCAAGCCGATCATCACTGGTCGGCTTGAAATTTTAGGATTTCACCCTTATATTCTGGGTGATTTTATCACGGAAAATATCCCGTTTTCCGTTTATACTAAAGCCAGAAAATAAAACAAAGGAGGACTAAAATATGTCTGCTATCAACATCAATAAAAATAACTTCCACGCCGAAGTCATCTCTTCCGACAAGCCTGTCCTTCTGGACTTCTGGGCCCCCTGGTGCGGCCCCTGCCGTGCGGTCGTACCCATCATCGACGAGATCGCCCGGGAGCGGGACGATATCAAGGTTGTAAAGGTCAACGTAGACGAGGAGCGGGAGCTTGCAAGGGAATACAGAGTAATGAGCATCCCCACCCTCATGGTCATGCGCGACGGCAAGGTCGTAAAAAAATCCAGCGGCGCAAGACCCAAGGCACAGATCCTCGATATGCTCAGCTGACACGATCCCCCTTCAGCCAAAGGAGGTGCGCTTATGGGATTTCTCG